>DASSWO010000275.1:0-7820 GCA_035704795.1 Methylophaga sp.
ACTTAAAATTGTTGGTAATAACCAGCTGGTGAGTTGCCAATCACCCCGGATCCAGCGATGACGGCGACTGGCTTCAAGAGGATAACTCTCGGGATGCGATTCTATTAAGTCCACATCCGTTACCAGAGCGGAGCGTGCGTAGCTACTCTCAAGTAAGTCATGGCTGAGGATCAGGTTTTCCGGAAAATGATCTTCAGTGGCCAGCCGGAAAGCGTCAACATCATATATGCCTTTACCAATAAACGAGCCTTCGCCAAAAATATCCTGATAAACATCCGAGACTTCGCGGGTGTAGGGATCAATACCGGCTGCGTCGGAAAATAATTTACTGAACCGTGTTTGATTGGCACTGGTAAGGCTTATCGATGCTCGTGGTTGTAAAATGCCATAGCCTTCAACAATACGGCCAAGATTGGCATCAAACACTGGTCGGTTCAGCGGATGGGCAAGATTGCCGACCAGCGTATGTGCCGCATCGCGGGGTAATTGGGTATCGGTATCCAGGGTAATGACGTATTGGATAGTACTTAATATGTCGGTATCACCCACGATATCTGAAAAAGCCGTCAATGCTTCACCGCGAAGCCGGGCATTGAATTGTTCTAATTTGCCGCGCTTACGTTCATAGCCCATCCAGATTTGTTCATAGTTATTCCAGACCCTGGGTCGATGAAACAAGTAAAAAATGCATGGACGGTCTTCTTTTAGATAGGTTTCATTTAGGGTGTTAATCGCGTCGGTTACATAACTGATTAATGCCGCATCACCTGGCAACATTTGGGTGGCGGCATCGTGAAAATCGGTCAGTAAGGCAAAAAACAGGTTGGCGTCCCGGTTACCCAAATAGCGAATTTGTATGGCTTCAATCAGGGCATCAACATCCTGCGTCGTTGCCAGTAACGTAGGCACAATAACCATGGTGCGATGTTGTGGAGGGATGCCTTGAGAAAAGTCCAGCCGGGGTAAGACACGAGGCGGTACAAGCATCGTAATCAGCTGATTGAACAGCGGCATAATCAACGCCGAAACACTGATTAATAAAGGCACTGCCAACAAGGCAAGCTGCCATGCAGGAACATTAAGCTTATACAGACCGCTTAATATCAGCAGTGTTGAGATAATTGGAGTCAACACTATTGGTGTGAGATATAGCGGTAAGCGGCAACGTTTAATCAGACGCCGGGCTTTTAGTATCCATGAAACTCGGCAGTTCACCGTATTTTCCAACAGTGGTCGGCCGTTATCGATTAAATAAAAACCAATATGGGCTTTGCGATGCTCAGCACCGGCGGTTAAGGCCGCTTCATCAGCAAGCTGGATACAGGTATGGGCAACGTCTAATTCACTACAACTGCTGTGCCGGGCGATATCTTCGATAACATGCCGGTAACGGTCACGCGTCGCAAAATCCTGCTGCGGATAAACGTCGGGATCACCCACCCTCAATACTTGTTCAATAGCACTTAAAGATTCAACATACTGTTTCCAGTCATGGGTGCCAATAAAGCGCAGGCTGCTGAAACTGTTGGCAATCGAAAGTTGATTGGCCGCTGCAACACGTCCGGCTGATTCAGATAACTGCCTTGCAGTGACGCCTTGCTCAAACAATTTATGCTCAACCCACGTCTGCACAAATCCCATGGCCGGACCTTGTGTCTGTAGCCTGGCATAAAACTCCTCTACAAACGGTGCGGTTAACGGCACATCGGCATTGGCAAACTCTGCGAGTAGATGGATGAGTTTTTTCGGTTCATGTTCTGCCATGGCCAACATACGATCAGCCCATTTGATTGCAGCATCATGTTCTTCCCGACGTTGAGCAATACGCACCGCCACACGGCGTAAATTCTCCAGTAAGGCCAATTGCAACATTATCGGAAATGCCCATAACTCGCCGATTTGCAGGGGCTCAATGGTCTGATAGGCAGCAATAAACTGGCTGGTATTGTCACTGTCCAAACGCCCATCCATATGCGACATTAATTCAATGGCCAGGTCGTAAACTCTTGGATACCCGGCAGACAAGCCATTGGCGAGTTTAGGAAGTTGTCGGCTATAACCTTGCGGCAAATGGTTCTTTGCTTGAAGGATCTGTTGTTCAATAAGGTAAAAATTGTCCAGCAGCCATACTTCAGCAGGCACCATTGTTTGGCCGGCCGCGGCTGCTGATGTGACCACGTCATAGGCAGCGTTCAAAACGCGGGCATTATCAGCTAATCGCGGCAGTAATTTGTCAGCGCCGAGATCGGCATCAATTTGATGTTCGTTGGCTAAGCTTATTGCATGACGTTTTAGCTGTTCGAGACTTAATAGCTCTGAGCGCAGTAGCGCTGTGTCTTTATCCTTGCGCAGCGAATGCCGCATGCGTGCTGCCAACCCGAACTCTTTAATAGCGATGTCAGTCTCCTGGTTCGAGTACGGTATGAGTTAGTGTTAACTTGCGTTTACTCATCACCAAAAAGGATGTGAAATGCGTTATTAACTCGGTGAAGAAAAGCAGCATAGGCTCGGGATGCGTCTTGACGCTGTTTCCCTACTAAAGCTTGTCTTTCAGCCACGGTCAACGGCTCAACATTGCTTTTAACTGAGTATTTTGGGTCGGTTCAGGCTGAACAGCCTGGTTGACTGAATACAGCGCACCCATTTTGTTAGAAAACGGGGGGCGCTGTATTAAGCTCTGGCAGGTTCAGCAGACCGACTAAAAATTGCTCTGGATTAGCATGCCGGTATACAACTATTACGATCTGTGCGTTGCTGCACTTAGAATAAAAACTTGATGCCGAGTGAAGCGACCCAGTCTTCTTCGCGTTCACCGGCGTTGCGGGCAATCGATGCGGTACGGCCAAATTTTCGCTCGTATTTGAGATCGATATAAGGCACTAATTTACGGGTGATTTCGTAAAACACTTTGACGCCAATTTCGCCATCACTGAGGCCGCGGCCTAGCGATTGTCTGGCGACGTTTTGCGCGGTGAAGTTCAACTCATAGTAAGGTTCAAAGCCAAACCGCTGGGTAAATAACAGATGATTTTTCTGTTTCAGCCGGGCGCTGACATCACCATAATCACTGACAAACAGATGCGCCTGCGTTTCAAACAGATAGGGTGCCAGACCGTTAAAACCCAAAACCGCATAGCGGGTTGATTCTGGCTGGCTGTCATGACGCAGACCGAGCTGCAGATCCCAAAAGTCAGCGACATTACGGCTGTACAGTGCCCAGACTTCACTTTCTTCAAGTTGGCCTTTATGGCCTTCAAGTTCGCCTTTCAGCCAAAGTTTATGGGTGTCACCGCCTATCCAACCGTCCCATTCGGCATGACTTTTATCACCCTCGCTGCCGCCACCATGCTGGGCTTCCAGCCAGAATGCATGATAAGTCGCGCCGCCATGATCCTGGTGTATGTCTTCAGCAAAAGCGTTAGTGATAAACAGACCAAAAACCACGATAAATAAATTGATTTTAATGGTGGTCATGATGGCCTCCCATTTCGCTATCTAGGGTTGTTGCATCTTCGTCTGGTAAATCATCGGCATATTCGGCAACAACTACTTTAGACATCATGCCGGCTGCCATGTGATAGAGCAGGTGACAATGAAACGCCCATTCACCGGGCTCATCGGCGGTCAATAGCACCGAATAACTATCACCCGGCGGAACCAGAACGGTATGTTTATTAGGTAGTTTTTCAGTCGGCTGGCCGTTTTCCAGTTGTACAAACATTCCGTGTAAATGCATCGGATGCGCCATCATGGTGTTATTTTTAAAGCTTAGGCGTACCCGTTCGCCATAATGTAATTGGAATGGTTCAAACGCGGGGTCAGAAAATTTGCGGCCGTTAATAGTCCAGATATAGCGTTCCATATTGCCACCTAAAACAACATCAATCTCGCGTGCTGGTGGCCGTTGATCCGGTTGTGTTTTCAGGGCGCGTAGATCGCTGTATTGCAGTGCTTTATGGCCTTTCGGGGTACCGGCATCAGCCCAGCCACTTTGCATTTTTGCTGTATCACTATCAGACATATCATGGCCGCTGTGATCCATGTCCATGTCATCGTGGTTCATATTGTGGCCGCTATGATCCATTTTCATCTCACTGTGGTTCATCTCCTCGCCGTCATGATCCATGTCGTGACCCATATCCGCCATGGTTAATAGACTGCGGGGCCTTTTTTCCGGTGCCGGACCTTTCATACCTTGTCGCGGTGCCAGTGTGCCGAGGGCAAAACCACTGCGATCAATGGATTCTGCTGCAATTGTATAAGCCCTATCAGCTTCAGGGGTGACGATGACATCGTAGGTTTCAGCAACGGCAAAGCGAAATTCATCGATTTCAACCGGCTCAATATATTGGCCATCAGCTTGGACGACCGTCATTTTCAGACCGGGGATTCGTACGTCATACATCGACATTGCCGAGGCATTGATAAAACGCAATCTAACCCGTTCGCCCGGCTTGAAAAGCCCCGTCCAGTTCTGCTGATTGGTTTGACCATTCATCAGAAAAGCATCGTAACGAACATCCGCTAGATCGGTGGGTGACATCCGCATTTGGCCCCACTGGCTGACAGTTTGCCACGCAGATTTAAAGCCCTCTTCTTCAACGTCAGCCAAAAAGTCACCGACGGTACGCTGCGAATAATTGTAGTAGTGCGGGCTTTTTTTGAGATTGCTGATAATTTGCTGACCGGTTTCTTAGCTGAAATCCGATAAAACCACCACATAATCACGATCAGCCTGCACCGGCCCCGCCTCTTTGGGGTGGACAATTAATGCGCCGTAATGGCCTTCCTGTTCCTGGGTGCCGCTGTGCGCGTGATACCAGTAGGTGCCGTTTTGCCGTAAATCAAATTGATAGGTAAAACGCTCGCCAGCGGGGATGGCGTCATAACCACCGAGCCCCGGCACACCATCCATATCGGGTGGCAATAACAAGCCATGCCAGTGCACCGAAGTGGGTTTATCCAGTTTATTTTCAACATGGATAACCGCGGTGTCGCCTTCAGTAAATTCCAAAACCGGCCCTGGAATGCCACCATTGACGGTGATTTTATTAACGGTATTACCGGTAATATTGACCGGCTGACGGTCGATAACCAGCGTGTACTCAGTGGTTGCAGCCAAAGTCGGTATCACTGGCATAAGCGCCAGCAGCCCGGTAAAGATTTTTACTAATAAATTCATAACCAATCCTCAATAAAACGAATCAGCATTACGCAGAGGTAATGCAGCTCAGGAATTGAAGATTAGCTTCGCGGTGGACGTTCGAATTTGGCGGGAGATTGGCTGACAGTATGTTCAGACAATGCTGTCAGGGTGTTGAGGATTATTGTCGATGTTGCAGCCTGGTGCTGCTGGGCTAAAGCCGCGTTTACGTGACAGCCGGTAGCGGCGCAATCACAGCTTTGAGCGCAATCGGTGCTGTGTTGATGATCTGACTGAACAGCGTGCGCTTCATGACAATCCATGGTCTGCTCGTGCGATGCCGGCTCAGACATAGTCATTACATCAGCTTGTGCTGCCGGCATCATAAAAGCCAGCAATAACAGGCTGATTATCAAATAGCGAAATGATGGAAGCAACGAAGTCATCAGTTTTAAACGTATGTTCTCATGCAGTAATAGACTGAGCGTAAGCGAAAAGTTCACTGACAGGAATTTATTTATCATTAATAGAGACTGAAATTTGAATGTCAGTGGCTTACGTTAATTTCCAAGTTTTAATGTTCTACGAACCAGATAAAAAGCCAATACAGCAAACAAGGCACCTGCGAAGTTGAACACAATATCCAGCAACGTGTTGTAGTAGCCGCCGACACCGTTATCCGGCACAGTCAGTACGGCAATAAACTCAAGCATTTCATTAATGGCGCCGACCCCCAGCGCCGCTGTTACCGCAATGAAGCCGACAAGGAACTGACTCTGCCGGTTACCAAAATAGTTTCGAAGTAAATGCAGAAACAGTAATGCCACAATGGCATACAGGTAGGCATGCACAACTTGGTCAAACTTGAGAATATAAAATTCTTCTCCCGCTTCAAAAAAGGGGAAGATCTTCCATGCGTAAAGAACGCCATCTGCCGTCGGAATACTGCCTCCCATCATATGCAGCAGACCCCATAAAGAGAGGCCGCCTAAAATGGGGGCTGGAATTTTGGTTTTGTCGAGCGTGGCATAGAGCAGGGTGAAAATAAATAAAATCACACCGACATAGCCAATAAATTCAATATTGAATTGACGAATAAAATACGCAAAAAAAGCAGCTGTATAAACAATAGTAAATATAAGGATGATTTTCTCGGCGGTTGAAAAGTGCTTAATAAACATAATGATATGGCTCAATATATGTTAGTTGTTTTATTCTGTTACTGACGTATAGACCCGCCAGCACGGATTGTTTAACCAATCGAATTTAAATCATTTCGACAAAATCACTGCTTTAGAGATCCTATACCTTTTAAGGGCATTATTTTGGGAAATTGATGTATTTAGGCGGGTTCAACGCCGATTAATGGTTACGCCCAACAGGATTATTTAGGTACACTGGATTATCTCTACCTCTGAGATAAGTTGCGTGCAATGAGATCTGCCAAAGACTTTTTTGTGAAATATCGTGCTCTGTTGATCGGCGTTTTCGGTATTGTGTTGTTATATACCTTGCTTGGGTTTTTGCTAGTGCCCTG
The DNA here is from genome assembly GCA_035704795.1 of Methylophaga sp. Lineage (GTDB taxonomy): Bacteria > Pseudomonadota > Gammaproteobacteria > Nitrosococcales > Methylophagaceae > Methylophaga. Next base: position 6,681 of record DASSWO010000275.1, read on the forward strand.
GCTGGCCGAGCGCCAAATGCTGCAGACACTGCAACAACGGCTGGGGGTTGCAGCCAGTGTTGAATCAGTACAGTTTAATCCTTACACCTTTGAAGTATCAGTCGAGAACCTGCAACTTGCGAATAAACAGTATGACCCGTTGGCATCATGGGACAGGCTGTATTTTAACCTGCAACCTCTTCAGTTGTTTCTACTCAATCTGCGAATTGAAGAAATCACAATAGATGCTCAAAAACTGCATTTTCGCCGCTACGCAGTCGGCGACAATACACTGACCCGGTTAGTCGAAAATTGGAACGCCAGCACGAAAGAAGCGGTAGCAGATGACAATCCCGATGAGGGTAAAGTCAGCGAGCAAGATGGGTCATTGTTCACGCTGCAAATTGGTGAGTTCAACTATAACGATGGCCAACTTATTTATCGTGATGATGTGCCAGCGACGACTTTTAAAACAGTGCTGAGCCCGATAAATATTCATCTGGATAATTTTTCAACAGCGGCCGGCCAAACTGCGGCCACAGATTTGGTTATTGCACTGGAAAATGACGCCAAGCTGACGTTAAATGGCACCATGATCTTTCCAGCGCTGCAGTTTACTGGCATGGTTAATCTGCAACATTTCAGTCTGCAAATACCTTATCGTTATTTACAGGGCCAGTTGCCAATTGAACTGAAAAATGGCCTGCTGGATTTAAAGCTGGCCTATGATATCGATCTGTCTGATACCGCGAATATCGAACTGAGTAATGTGGATTTGAATTTGTCTCAATTCAGTCTGTATCGGCCAGCCCAGTCTTCCGCTATTTTGCAGGGCGGGACACTGATAGTCAGTAATGGACATTATGACTTTCCTGATAATCAGCTGAGCATTGATAAAGTGTCTGCTGAAGATTTCAAAGTGGCGGTAGTCCAAAATAATCAGGGCGAACTCAATTGGCTGCAGATGTTGTCACCATTGCTTGAATCAGATGCCGACGATACGTCTGAAGACAGTAAAATGCCGCCGCTGCAACTGAATATTGCCAACCTGCAACTAGATAACACCGCACTGACCCTGAAAGATCAACAACCTGTGAATCCAGTAAATCTGGCGCTAACAGTGTCAGCGAATGTGCAGAACTTCAGCTTGGCTGACGATCA
>DASSWO010000068.1:0-7095 GCA_035704795.1 Methylophaga sp.
TCAACACGCCATCCTGATGGATACCCGATTCATGAGCAAACGCATTAGCACCAACAATCGCTTTATTAGGTTGCACCACAAAACCGGTAATGCCCGATACCAAACGAGACGCTGCCAGAATTTGCGTGGTATCAATCCGACTGTCACAAGGGAAAAAATCCTGACGGGTTCGTACCGCCATAACAACTTCTTCCAATGCCGCGTTACCGGCACGCTCACCCAAACCATTAATAGTGCATTCCACCTGCCTGGCGCCGTTCATTACCGCTGATAACGAATTGGCTACTGCCAGACCCAAATCATTATGGCAATGTACAGAAAAAACCGCTTTGTCAGCATTAGGGATGCGTTCACGCAGATTTTTAACCAACTCACCGAATTGATGTGGCATGTTATAGCCAACCGTATCGGGAATATTCAGTGTGCGGGCACCCGCATCGATAACCGCTTCCAATACCCGGCACAAAAAGTCCAGATCGCTGCGGCCGGCATCTTCCGGTGAAAACTCGACATCGTCTGTATATTGCCGGGCACGCTTCACTGCTTTAACAGCATTTTCAACGACCTGATCCGGTTCCATACGCAGCTTCATTTTCATATGAATCGGCGAGGTGGCGATAAAGGTATGAATTCGTGACGCATTAGCGCCTTTTAAGGCTTCACCGGCACGGTCAATATCAGCATCCAACGCCCGCGCCAAACCACAAACCCGGCTGTCTTTAATGGTGTTAGCCACCGCCTGAACTGCTTCAAAGTCACCAATACTGGCAATCGGAAAACCGGCTTCGATAATATCAACACGCATCCGCTCCAGCACCTTGGCGATGCGGACTTTTTCATCCTTGGTCATCGAGGCGCCGGGACTTTGTTCACCATCACGCAAAGTGGTGTCAAAAATAATCAGTTGTTCACTCATGCCTGCTTTCTCCGCCATGTTTTCGGGCAAAGACCGAATCAGGCTGTTTTTTTGTTCTGATAAAGGCTTATTTTAACGCGCTTATTTATTCTGCGCCCGCTCATTACGATGTTTGCGCAGTTGGATCAGTGTTAACACCGGCCCCGACAAAGCATAAATCATAAATGCCGAAAACAGCACAATCGGTGGATCTATGGCAATTAAAGCGAATGTCAACACCAAACCAAGGATCACCATAAACGGTACTTTGCCGCGTAAATCCAATTCTTTAAAGCTGTGATAACGAACCGTGCTGACCATCAAAATGGCTGAAAAAAAGGTCAGTGGCACCCCCACTGTTGTCAACACAGTCGGGTCTAAATCATACTTATGTCCCAGCCAGACCCAGCCAGCAATAGCGGCAGCGGCGGCAGGACTGGGCAGTCCTTGAAAATAACGTTTATCCGCAATGCCAACCTGGGTATTAAAGCGCGCCAGACGCAAAGCACCGCAAGCAGCGTAAATAAAGGCCACCATCCAGCCAAACTTACCCATGTCAGATAAGGCCCATTCAAACATCACTAATGCGGGTGCCAGACCGAATGCCACCATATCCGATAAACTGTCGTATTCAGCGCCAAAATCACTTTGGGTATTGGTTAATCTGGCAATCCTGCCATCTAATCCGTCCATAATCATCGCCACAAAAATGGCAACGGCTGCGGTCGCAAAATCCCCTCGGATAGCCGCGACAATGGCGTAAAAACCGGCAAACAAGCCAGCCGTCGTAAACAGGTTTGGCAGCAGATAAATACCGCGATTTTGTTGTTCTTCTGGATTAACCATGAAAACTCCCTGATATTGGCAATATGCTTAAATGCATTATGACAGTGGCGCGCGGCAGATACAAAAAAGGCCGGCAGCTTGCGCGACCGGCCTTGATTGGTGCAACTATTGTTGCCTAGTTTTTGCTTTTATCAACAATTTTCTGGATCCAAGGCATCATTTCACGCAGTTTGGCACCCGTTTGCTCAATTGGATGCTCTGCGTTCAGGCGACGCATGGCTGTCATTTCAGGATAACCTGACTGACCTTCCTGGATAAACTGCTTGGCATATTTGCCTTCCTGAATATCTTTCAGCGCTTGACGCATTGCCCAGCGGCTTTCTTCGTTAATGACTTTCGGTCCGGTAACATACTCACCATACTCGGCATTGTTTGAGATCGAGTAGTTCATATTGGCGATACCGCCTTCATACATCAGATCAACAATCAATTTCAGTTCGTGCAGGCATTCAAAATAAGCCATTTCCGGCGCGTAACCAGCTTCAACCAGTGTTTCAAAACCGGCTTTAACCAGTTCAACCGCACCACCACACAATACCGCTTGTTCACCGAACAAATCAGTTTCAGTTTCATCACGGAAAGTGGTTTCAATAATACCGGTACGGCCACCACCAATGGCTGACGCATAAGACAGCGCAATCGCTTTAGCTTTACCAGAAGCATCTTGATGAATGGCGATTAAATCCGGGATACCACCATCTTTAACAAACTCACTACGTACAGTATGACCAGGCGCTTTTGGCGCGATCATGATGACATCCAGATCACTGCGCGGCACGATTTGGTTATAAACAATGGCAAAACCATGAGCAAAGGCCAGAACAGCACCTTTTTTCAGGTTTGGCTCAATTTCATTTTGATACAAATGTGATTGAAATTCATCCGGCGTCAGCACCATGACCAAATCAGCGGCTTTAACAGCTTCACCGACATTGTCAGAAACATTCAGGCCAGCGCCTTGCGCTTTGGCAATTGACGAAGAACCGGCGCGCAGTGCAACGGTGACATCAACACCAGAATCTTTCAGGTTACAAGCGTGAGCATGGCCTTGTGAGCCGTAACCGATAATCAGCACTTTCATACCGCGGATGATCGACAGGTCACAATCTTTGTCGTAATAAATATTCAAACTCATGTTTAATTCCTTAGTTTTTAAAGTATGCGTCGGTCAGATATGCAGGCTTCTGTCACCACGGGCGATACCGGAGACGCCGCTGCGGACCGTTTCAAGAATTTTGTGCTCTGACAAAGCTTCTATAAATGAATCAAGCTTGTTACCGGCACCGGTCAGTTCGATGGTGTAGGTAGATGCCGTGACATCAATAATCCGGCCCCGGAAAATATCACAAAGCCGTTTCACGTCTTCACGCTGATCCATGGTGGCCGCTTTGACTTTGATCAGCATCATTTCCCGCTCAATATGCGGACCTTCACTGAGTTCCATCAACTTCACCACATCAACCAGTTTGTTAAGCTGTTTGGTAATTTGTTCGATGATGCGATCGGTGCCCGTAGTCACAATCGTCATACGCGACAAAGAAGCATCTTCAGTCGGTGCGACGCACAGGGACTCAATATTGTAACCCCGGGCCGAAAACAAACCAGCAACACGGGACAAAGCACCGGCTTCATTCTCAATCAAAATAGAAATGATATGGCGCATTATGACAACTCCCGTTCCGGATCTTGCGGCAACTCACAATGCGGCGACATATGCATTTCATTGTGTGCTTTGCCCTGGGCAATCATCGGATACACATTTTCGGTCTGATCGGTAACGATATCGAGGAACACCAGCCGGTCTTTCATGGCAAACGCCTCTTCCAGCTTCGGCCGAAGATCTTCCACCCGTTCGATACGCATACCGACATGACCATAGGCCTCTGTCAATTTGACAAAGTCCGGCAATGATTCCATATAAGAATGGGAATAGCGGTTTTCATAAAAGAATTCCTGCCACTGCCTCACCATGCCCAAGTAGCGATTATTTAGCGCGACAATTTTGACCGGCAGGCCATATTGCAAACAAGTCGACAGCTCCTGAATACACATCTGGATACTGCCTTCACCTGTGACACAAACCACGACTTCATCAGGGAAAGCTAATTGCACACCCATCGCCGCCGGCAAGCCAAAGCCCATGGTGCCGAGACCACCGGAGTTAATCCAGCGATTGGGTTTACTAAATCCGTAATATTGTGCCGCCCACATCTGATGCTGGCCAACATCCGATGTGACGTAGGCATCACCTTTGGTGATTTCATGTACCAGTTCAATAACTGCCTGTGGCTTGATCTGGCTGCTATTACGATCGTAAGACATGCATTTTTTAGCACGCCAGTCATTGATAATCGCCCACCAGGCATCAATGGCGTCTTTATTGGATCTAGCTTTATTATTGTCCAGTAAATGATTCATATCATTAAGCACATCAGCCACATTGCCAACTATCGGCACATCAACGGTGATGGTTTTTGAAATCGATGAAGGATCGATATCAATATGAATGATCTTGGCGTGAGGGCAGAATTCAGCAATTTTACCGGTTACCCGATCATCAAACCGGGCACCTATGGCAATCAGCACATCACAATCATGCATCGCCATATTGGCTTCATAGGTACCATGCATACCCAGCATGCCTAAAAACTGTTGGTCATCCCATGCAATTGAACCTAAGCCCATCAATGTTGAGGTAACGGGATAACCAAGTTTTTTGACAAAATGACGCAGTGGCTCAGCCGCATTGCCCAATACCACACCACCACCGGTATAAATCATCGGTTTTTTAGCGGTCAGCAATAAATCCACTGCACGTTTGATTTGACCGGGATGACCTTTAGTCACTGGTTGATATGAGCGCAGCGACACACTTTCCGGGTAGTGGTACGGAATTTTGATATTCGGATCGGTAATGTCTTTTGGCACATCGACAACGACCGGACCAGGTCGGCCCGTGGTTGCCACGTAAAAAGCTTTTTTGAACGTTGCAGCCAGATCATTAATATCTTTAACCAGGAAGTTGTGCTTAACGCACGGCCGGGTAATCCCCACCGAGTCAACTTCCTGAAATGCATCGCTACCAATATTGGCGGTCGCTACCTGACCGGTAATAACCACCATTGGAATCGAGTCCATGTAGGCGGTTGCAATACCCGTCACCGCATTAGTTGCACCCGGGCCAGACGTCACCAGCACCACGCCCGGTTTACCCGTAGCGCGCGCATAACCGTCAGCAGCATGCGTCGCAGCTTGTTCATGACGGACGAGAATGTGCTTGATCCCTTCCTGTTGATACAGCGCATCATAAATATGCAACACCGCACCGCCCGGATAGCCAAACAAAAACTCAACGCCCTCGTCTTTCAGACACTGGACCAGAATTTCACCACCGCTTAATTCCACGTCTTCCTCTCTCGAACCGCCGTCGCGATACGCTTCAAAATATCAAACGAGTAAAGTTACTTTGTATAGTGTTTCAGGTCAAGAAAAACCGGCTTCAATCGCAGTCATGACGCCATTACCCGTATAATTCTGTATCTCGTAAAGCCAACCATATGGCATAATGCTGAGCCATGAAAACAGCATCCGAAACCACCCTGACGATTACCCGCCCGGACGACTGGCATTTACATTTGCGCGACGATGCGGCCTTAAACAGAACTGTTATTGATAGTGCCCGACAGTTTAGCCGCGCCATCGTCATGCCCAATTTACGCCCCCCGGTTACCACCACGCAAATGGCAAAAGTCTATCGGCAGCGGATTTTGTCGGTATTACCGGACAATACAGAGTTCGAGCCGCTGATGACCCTGTATTTAACCGATAATACGCCAGTCAGTGAAGTTGAAACGGCCGTTAATAGCGGTATTGTCAAAGCCGTCAAACTTTATCCCGCTGGCGCGACGACCAATTCCGATGCCGGTGTCACTGATCTCAAACACTGCCGTGACACCTTGGAAGCAATGCAAAAGTTAGGCTTACCGCTGCTGATACATGGTGAAGTCACCGCCCCCGATATTGATATTTTCGATCGGGAAAAGCGCTTTATCGACGATAAACTGATACCACTTTTACAAGACTTCCCTGAATTAAAAGTGGTGTTTGAACATATCACCACCGCTGATGCAGCGCAGTTTGTCCAAGCATCCGGACCCAATCTGGCGGCGACCATCACACCGCATCATTTGTTACTTAATCGTAATGATTTACTGGTTGGCGGTATTCGCCCGCATTATTTCTGTTTACCGGTGTTAAAGCGTAATACGCATCAACAGGTGCTGCTTCAGGCAGCAACCAGTGGCAATCCAAAGTTTTTCTTAGGTACTGATAGTGCACCACACCCACGGCCAAGTAAGGAAAGCAGTTGTGGCTGCGCTGGGATTTATAGCGCCCATGCAGCGATTGAACTGTATGCCGAGGCCTTTGAAGCCATGGATGCCCTGGACAAACTGGAAGGTTTTGCCAGCTTTTATGGCGCCGACTTTTATGGTTTACCGCGTAATGATTCGCAAATCACTTTGCATAAACAATCCTGGCAAGTACCTGAATCACTGACTTTTGCTGATGGCGAATTAGTACCGCTACGAGCCGGTGAATCTATTCACTGGCAGATCGTTTGACTTGCAATCAAAGCCGGTAAACCCCACCTCCTAGAATCTAAGTTAATGATGGAGGCAAAATATGAAAGTGTTAATGGTACTGACCTCGCACGATAAACTCGGTGATACCGGTGAAAAAACTGGTTTCTGGTTAGAAGAATTTGCTGCGCCCTATTTCGTTCTCAAAGATGCGGGGGCAGAAGTAATACTTGCCTCTCCGAAAGGTGGGCAACCGCCTATCGACCCGAAAAGCGATCAGCCAGACTTTCAAACGGATGACACCCGCCGTTTTGAAAATGATGGCAATGCCAAACAGCAGCTTGCTAACACCGTCAAACTAGAAAGTGTCCGTGCAGAAGATTTTGATGCCGTGTTTTATCCCGGCGGTCATGGTCCGTTATGGGATTTAACTGATAATACTGATTCGCTGCGCCTTATTGAGACCCTATATGCCGCCGGCAAACCCGTCGCTACAGTCTGTCATGCGCCAGCGGTGTTGATTAATGCCAAAGATCAAAACGGTAACTATCTGGTGGAAAATAAAAATCTGACCGCTTTTTCAAATAGCGAAGAAGATGCCGTTGGACTCAGCCAGGTGGTACCATTTTTATTAGAGGATGCCCTGAAAAAACGCGGCGCCGTTTATCACAAAGGTGAAGACTGGTCGTCATTTGTACAGGTGGATGGTCATTTGATCACCGGTCAGAATCCGGGTTCATCAGCCGAAACCGCGCAAGCATTATTGAAGCTGGC
>DASSWO010000020.1:0-2812 GCA_035704795.1 Methylophaga sp.
TCGTGATCTGATTTTAAGAAACGTACCGTTGAACCCTCAGCGATATTACCTGCGAAGGTCAGACTATTTTCTTTTTCATTGATTGCCAAAAGCGTACGGATAACATTGACGTTTTTGTCATCCATGATGGCAAATGGGAAATTCAGCCCCGATGCCGGTAACTGATTGGCGTAATAGCCGATATACATTTTATACAGGGGGAGCGCCGGTTTGTTGTCCATTTCATAGACGACATTTTTGACGGCGCGGGTAATCCGTCTTGGCGGGCCATAAGGTTTCCAGCCGCCTAAAGCGCCACTGGTGACAATGGCGTCTTTACCGTAGATGCCGACAGCAATCACGATACGATCCTGAATCTTGTCATTATTGAGCAGCAAGGTTTTACTAAACTGTGCGGCATCGCCTGCCAAACCGCCGGTAATGGGCACATTGGGCAGTACCTCCTGCAGTCCTTCGACCAGTTCTGAACCATTGACATTCAGACCATCGCTGAGCACAAACAGGCCTTTTAAATCCGGAGCCAATAATTCATTGGCGATTTGTGCGCCAAGGGCATGGGATTGTTCCATGCTGTTGACGGGCTTGGCGATAAAGCGCAACTGGCTGCGCTCCCAGTGCATCGCCGTGATATGAACGCTGTCGTCAAAAACGCCATCACCGGTAATTTCACCGGAGGTGGTGCAACCAATGATTTGGGCATTGGGATAACGCTTTTGCAATTGTGATGCAAAATTGCGTTCGTTAAAGCGACTAACCGAACCAAACACCAGCACCCAGTTGGCTTCCGCAAGCGGAGAGTTGCCGGGCAGTTTGGAAATAGCGGTTTTGGCTGGAAGGTGTTCCTGTGCAAACTTCATCGATTAAGTCCGGCATCCTGAATTCTTGGGCAACATGTCCCTGTCATCACAACGAAATAAAACGCTCAAATGATACTACATCAGTTATTTAGGGATGGGGAGCTGCTTAATGATAATTTGTGAACTGCTAGGCAGATTTTCAAAGCTTGCCGGCAACAGCAGGCGTTGTTACCGGCAACCATGAGATCTGTGCTGTTAGCCAGCGAGCTTTTGTTTAAGAATCTCGTTGACCTGACCGGGGTTGGCCTTGCCTTTAGAGGCTTTCATCACCTGACCGACAAAAAAGCCGAACAATTGTTCTTTACCATCACGATATTGTTGTAATTGCTGGGGATTAGCGGCAATTACGTCATCAATCATCGCTTCAATGGCACCGGTATCAGTGACTTGTTTCAGGCCCTGTGCGTCGATAATGGCATCGGCGTCAGCGCCTTCACCATGCCACAACGCTTCAAAGACTTGTTTAGCGATTTTGCCGGAAATGGTGTTGTCTTCAATGCGATTGATGACACTGGCCAGTTGTTTAGCCGAAACCGGCGATTCATCAATTTCCAGACCGGCTTTATTAAGCGCACCGTTAAGCTCTACTGTCACCCAGTTAGCACTGATTTTCGGCGTTTTGCCGCCGGTTTCAGCTAAGACGGCTTCGTAAAAATTCGCCAGCTCACGGCTACTGGTCAGTACTGAAGCATCATAAAGCGACAGTCCCAGTTCATTGATAAACCGGTCGCGTTTTTCGTTAGGCAATTCCGGTAAAGTCGCACGCACCTGCTCAAGCAAACCTTCATCAAGTACCAGCGGCAATAAATCCGGATCCGGGAAGTAGCGGTAATCATTCGCTTCTTCTTTACTGCGCATTGAGCGGGTTTCATTTTTATCGGCGTCATACAGACGGGTTTCCTGAATAACCTCGCCGCCACTTTCGATAATATCGATCTGCCGCTCAATTTCGATATTGATAGCGCGTTCAACATTGCGGAACGAGTTGATGTTTTTCAGCTCAGCGCGGGTACCCAGTTTTTCCTGGCCTTTGGGGCGAACCGACACGTTGGCATCACAGCGGAAAGAGCCTTCCTGCATATTGCCATCACAGATTTCTAAGTAGCGCACCAATGAATGGATTTTTTTCATATAGGCAACGGCTTCTTTGGCACTGCGCAGATCGGGTTCAGACACAATTTCTAAAAGCGGTGTGCCGGCCCGGTTTAAATCAATACCGGTTTGGCCGTGAAAATCTTCATGCAGCGATTTGCCAGCATCTTCTTCTAGATGGGCGCGGGTAATGCCGATGATTTTTTCGCTGCCATCTTCAAGTTCAATACTGATTTGGCCTTTGCCGACAATTGGCAATTCGAACTGACTGATTTGATAGCCTTTGGGTAAATCGGGATAAAAATAATTTTTGCGGGCAAATACTGAACGATCAGCAATTTCTGCATCAACAGCCAAACCGAATTTGATGGCCATGCGCACGGCCTCTTTATTCAGTACTGGCAATACACCGGGTAAACCCAGGTCTACCGCACAAGCCTGTGTATTAGGCTCGGCACCGTAGGCAGTTGGCGCGCCGGAGAAAATTTTTGTTTCGGTTGCAAGCTGGGCATGGATTTCCAGCCCGATAACCACTTCCCATTGCATATTAATGGCCTGATTTGAATTGTTTAAAGCCGCAAATTGTAGCAAGGATTAGCGCTTGTTGATCTTTCATATCCACCACTGCTGGCGGCTATTTTTGTGTCCGGCAAGGCGGAAATCGCGCCATGTAGTCATTCTACATAAGCGATTGACAACGCGGGCGGGCGCAAAAATAGTCCCAGCCCTGCGGGTTGTGGCTGAAAAAGCGCCACTCCGCGTTGCTCGTTGTTTGTTTAGAATAACTACAAAAACGTCGGGAGCGTTTTTGAGCTTAAGCCCCAAAGGGGTGAGATACAGGGATGTATCTCACAAACGGCTCT
>DASSWO010000187.1:0-15756 GCA_035704795.1 Methylophaga sp.
CTGTAAATTGCTGCCGGCCTTCATCCGAAGTTTCCGGTTGTATGATCGCAAAATCGTGTTCATTAATTCGGGCCAGTGTATCGGTCTGACGGATCAGTTGCTTTAAGGCCTCAGCGATCACAACACGCATTTCGTCGGTCATTTGCTGAGTCAAATGATGGTCGAGTTTCTGATACATTGCAAAATCGAAATGTAGGTATTGCAAGGTATGTTGCTTTTGATAACGCTGCGCAGCAAGAAGACTTTGATCAAAAGCCTGCTGAAATTTATCGGCATTGACCAATCCAGTCAGTGCGTCATGGTTTGATAACCAAACCACACGTTTTTCAACGCTTTTTTCCTCACTGATGTCATGGCCGACCGACAAAATTTGCTGCGTTTCCGGGTCATCAAGTAAGGAATGTAACCACCATATATTTCGAATACGACCTTCGCCATCGATGATTTCAGTTTCCTGATTGGCCATTTTGATTTGGCCAGCGAGTAGTGCCTGATAATGACGTTCCGTTTCACGCCAGTCAGTCGATGAAAATAAATTGCCAGCACCAATATTGATAATCTCATCGGCAGCGACACCAGTAATTTTTTCTGCATAGCGATTAAAGAACGCGACTTCCATGCGCGGATTGACGGTCATTATTAGCATCTGTGCGTTGCTGATCAACCGGCGAACATGTTCCAGTTGGTGACGTAAAGCGTCCGTTTGACTGTAACAATCACGCACCCGTCGCGCTGCCTGCTCGTCAATACTGGCAGTGGAAACAGCCAATTTACTTAATTTTTCACCAATTAAAGCGATCTCTGGTGCAGTGGCCGGATCGGTAATGGAGTGTAATTGCTCTTCTACTTTTTCATAGCGTTTGGCAATCAGTGAAGTGAGTGTTTCATTGACGCTATACAATTGTGCAGCAACTCTGGCTGTTTTTGCTTTCAATAATAGTCTGATGGCAATGCCAACCGTGCTGCTCAATACAACTATCAATAACAATATAATGAGTGCATTAGTAACAACGATACCGGTGAATTCATTGATAAGTCCCCAACTGATGGCGACGACTATAACAGTGCCGATAAAAACCAACACACTGCTCAGCACTGCGATTTTATTGACCGCAATACCGGCGATCCTATTCGATTGTGCTGATGCCATAGTGTCTCCTCAATGGCGTTTAAATTACATTGGCTGAAATTGTGCCTGACCGGTGTAAATCAAAAAATGCCGGCCTTTAGCACGAGCGACCATGCCGATGCCCATTTGCTCAGCAAGTCGCAAGCCCATTTCAGTGACGCCACTGCGTGACAATAATAACGGCACTTGCATTTGTGCCACTTTAATCACCATTTCTGAAGTTAGCCGGCCAGTTGTGTAAAAAACTTTATAGGCACCGCTAACCTTATTGAGCCACATCCACCCGGAAATTGCATCAACGGCATTATGGCGCCCCACATCTTCAATAAAAATCTCAATCTGATCAGCACTGCATAACGCGCAGCCATGCACGGCGCCGGCTTGTTTATATACTTCATTGTATTCCCGTAAACCATCTAACACCTGATAAATGGTTTGGGCACTGAATGGTGGACATTGCAGTTTTAACGTTTCCAGAGAATCCATGACATGACCAAACATGGTGCCCTGCCCACAGCCGCTGGTCACCAAACGGCGTGACATTAAACTATCCAGATCTTTTTTGCTGCTACGTGTTGTGACCGCAACCGCTTCTACATCCCAGTCGACCTGAACACTGAGAATATCTTCGATGTTGTCCACCAGACCTTGATTTCGCAAATAACCCAGCGTCAACCATTCTGGTGCCGAACCCAGGGTCATTAAAGTAACTATTTCACGTTTGTCGAGATAAATCGTCAGCGGCCGTTCACCGGTCACAGAAACTTCACGCACCGCACCGGTTTCATCTAATACTTGCGTTTGATGAAGTTGATGCAGTCCGGCATTGCTGAGCTGCGGTCCTGAAGAGGAGTTTTCAGCCACCCGTCACACTCATATGCCGGAAAATAACGGGCTGTGCCTTGATATCAAAATCATGGCCTTCCGGTTTGATTTGCATAGAATCGATGATGGCTTGCTTGAGACGGCTGGTATCGCCAGGGTAAGCCCGCATGACATGGCGTAAATCGACAGAGTGTTCTTGACCCAGACATAATAATAAACGGCCTTCGGTAGTCACGCGTACGCGATTGCAAGTACCGCAGAAATTATGGCTGTGTGGGGAAATAAAACCAATCTTATTGTGACTACCGATAACTTGGTAGTAACGTGATGGGCCGCCAGTATTGGCTATGCTGGGCTGTAACTCAAATCGTGTTTGCAGTGCAGACAGCACGTCATCGCTGCTACAAAAACTTTCACTGCGCTGGTGACTGACATGGCCTAGCGGCATTTCTTCGATATAAGAAATATCTAAACCGTTATCAATGGCAAACTGAGCCAAATCTACGATTTCATCGTCATTACGGCCTTTCATAATAACGGCATTCAGTTTGATGCGTTTAAAGCTGGCTTGTTTGGCAGCATCAATACCAGCCAAAACCTGTGACAGTTCACCGGTGCGAGTTAATGCTTTAAATCTATCTGTTTTTAAAGAATCCAGGCTGATATTAATCCGGTCCATACCTGATTCGGCCAGCGATTGTGCGTATTTCGGTAATTGCGAGCCGTTAGTGGTCAGGTTCAGTTCTTTTAAAGCGGTGGTGGCTTTTAAAGCACCAATTTGTTGGATTAACCAGTCAACATTGCGTCTGACCAATGGTTCGCCGCCGGTAATACGGATTTTTTCGACGCCTAACTCGCAAAACGCACTCACTAACGTGACAATCTCTTCCAGCGTGAGTAGCTGTTCACGCGGCATAAACTGCATTTCTTCATCCATGCAGTAAACGCAGCGAAAATCACAGCGATCCGTGATCGACATGCGAACATAAGTCACTTGTCGGCCAAAGCGATCAATCAACTGTGTTGGCAATGCGGCGTTCATTTCTTCAGTTCTGTTTTCCGTTGTCTTTGACAGAGCAAGATTCAGCGGTAGAAAACCCAAATAAGGCATAACCGCCACAACGCTGGGTCAAACCATTAATTAGTAATCCGACACCCAGCAATGCCCACCAGCTCTGGTAATACAGGGCTACAGCTATTATAACGCTACCCAGTACAATGCGGATCCGACTATCCCATTTGCCCAGATTTTTTTGCATTTTCTGCCCCCCCAAATAAACAGACCCCGCGTACGGGGCCTGCCAAACTATTATTGTGACAAACTGACTTGCTTAATCATTACCAGAAAACGCACCCAGCAAATGCAACAAGCTGGTGAACAGGTTATAGATACTGACATACAGCGTTACTGTCGCCATGATGTAGTTGGTTTCACCGCCATGAATGATTTCGCTGGTTTGATACAGAATCAAACCCGACATCAACAATACAAACATCGCTGAGACTGCCAGCGACAAACCGGGCATTTGAAAGAAAATCGCAGCAAGGCCGGCCAAAAACGCGACCAGAATACCGACAAACAAAAAACCGCCCATAAAGCTGAAATCTTTTTCAGACTTAATGGCATAAGCCGACAACGCTAAAAATATAATGCCGGTACCACCCAGCGCCTGCATAACAATTTGCGAACCATTAGGCATACTCAGATAAGCACTGATAATGGGGCCCAGAGTAAAGCCCATAAAACCTGTTAGCGCAAATACCGCTGCAATCCCCCAAACACTGTTCCGCAGTTTAGCTGTCAGAAACAACAGACCAAAATAACCAATCAACGTGAGGATAATGCCAGGATGTGGCAAATTAAAAGCCATCGACATTCCTGCCGTGACAGCACTGAAACCCAGCGTCAATGCCAATAAAGCGTAGGTATTACGCAGTAACTTATTGGTTTGTAATGCCGATTGTTCCGAGCGAACAACCGTTGTTTGTGAATCGTAGTTCATCAAAGTGTCTCCATTCCTGTTGATAGGGTCAGATGAATGATGGTTTAAGTCAATTATCAGACATTATCCTACCGGATAAGTTCTAAATAACAAGCCCACGCGAAGCATTGATAAATTTTACTTTAGCGGTTGTCACCCGATGGCAATCCTTGTATCATTTCGCACCTTGGAGGGATGGCAGAGCGGTTGAATGCACCGGTCTTGAAAACCGGCATGGTTTAACGACCATCCAGGGTTCGAATCCCTGTCCCTCCGCCAAAAAAGAATTTAAAATCAGTAGCTTGCTTAGGATTTTAAATGATAAATCATTTAACCCACCACGATTTATCCTGGTGGGTTTTTTGTTTTAAGCGGTTTCAGTAAACATTCATCCCAATGCTATAAAAATTCCCATGCGCCGAGACACGTTTCTAAAATAAAGCCCTGGCTTTTAAAAGGCAGTAGATTCTTTCAGCAACATGCGCAGCTCTTTAGAAGATCCCACGCCACCTAAAAGGCACGTAAAAAAGCTCCTGCACTAACCAGTAATGCAGAAGCTCTTTGTTAAAGTACGGCAGATGATTTTTACATCTCTTTTTCAGCACCAATTTCATAAAGCTCTAAATTGGCTTCTTCGATTTTACCCGTGGCCGCGTTAACATCAACTTTGTACTCACGACCGTGAGCGTTAACGATGTCGTATTCGTAAGCCACATTGCCTTCCATACTCACTTCATATTCCATTGATACGACATCACCTGGAACAAAATCCAAAGCGATTTTACGGGCATCTGCTTCTGAAATTTTGGCATATTTTTCAAATACCGGATCATTGGCTTGAGCTTCGCGCTCTACTTCAGTGACAAAACCTTCTTCTGCATTACATTCAACATTGTAGGTATGACCATCGGCCGTCGCTTCAATATCAAACTCATAAGTCGGATCGTCACCTTCCATCTTCATTTCCAGCTTGCGTGCATTACCGCGAATGGTATCCAGCGCAGCATCCAGACAGGCTTCCATAGGGACCAGATCCCAACCACGGATATCATCGAGATCGTAATTATCTTCTGCAAAAGCAGTTGCCGAAACTGACATTAGTGCTGCCAGCGGCAATAATTTAAATGTTTTAATCATGATTTGTGCTCCACAATTGTGATGGTTTAAAAAGCCATTCTCTACCCACAAGAGCAATGTAAAAGTTTTTATTAAATGTTGCGGGACAGGACTGAATCACAACGACAGTGATTATAATGTGAAAGCCCGCTAATTTAAATTTTCGCGGGCTTTCAGGGTGTTACGCAACTTCCACATTAATCCGCTTCGGTTGGGTTTGCGGTATTTTGGGGATCACTAATTCCAGCACCCCGTCACGTGTAGTGGCTTTAATATGCTCGATATCGGCAGTTTCAGGCAGGGTAAAACGTCGCATAAAGGTACCGGTAAAACGTTCAATGCGTTTGAAATTATCTTTTTCTGCTTCGGTCTTATCATGTCGCTGACCTTTAATGGTCAGTACACCGCTTTCTGCTGTAACTTCAATATCTTCAGATTTGATGCCCGGCAAATCAGCATGGATTTGATACGCCTCAGCCGTTTCGGCAATATCTACTGCAGGCGTCCATTCTTCGCTGCCAAAATTGGATTCTACGGATGGCGGGTTAAAAACGGATGCCATTTCCCGTTGTAACTGTTCGATAAGACTCACCGGTCTGTAACGTTGAATAGTCATAAACACCTCCACAATGTATTAAGATCATGAAGACGAAACTGTCTTCTGAATTGTCATATAGGGATGCTCTATTTAGCTTTCAAGACGGATGGATAAAAAATTATTTATCATATTAATCATTGATTTAAATCAGCATATTCATGTCAACACTAATGCTTGATAATACCTAACACCACAGCAATATTAGCCAAATCAGCGGCGGTATTTACGTTCAGTTTATTTTTTATAGTGGTATTGTAGTTGGCAACCGTTTTATAACCAAGATGCAATTCAGCAGCGACTTCATGCGCGGTCATACCACGAGCAGTACGGCAAAAAACATCAAATTCACGTGGTGATAAAGCATCAATTACTTGTCCATAATGCACAGCATCTGCAGGTTGCTTGAAATCATCTAAACTCGGCAAAATTTCCGGATCAATATACCGCCGCCCCTGAACAACGGTTGAAACCGCTTCCGCCAATACTTCGGCTGCACTATTTTTAGTGACATACCCTTTCGCACCGGCCTGAATAGCACGCTCGACATACACTGACTCATCATGAATGCTATACACCAGCACCACGGCCTGTGGATCCTGGCGTTTTAAACGGCGGATCGTTTCCAGTCCACCAATACCCGGCATAGATAGGTCCATGACGACCACATCAGGACGACTGCGCTCATATTCGTGGCAGACCAACTCGCCACGATCAACATCGACAATATTGCCGATAAACGACTGTGATGATAACAACATGCGAAATCCAGCTCGTACCACCGCATGGTCATCGACCAAAAGCACATTAATCTTCTTCTGATTCATCAGTTTTATTCTCTAAAATCGGCATCCAGGCCTGGACACATACGCCCTGTTCAGGAGCAGATTCAAAGCGAAACCGCCCGCCCATATTTTCAACGCGCTCACGCATTGCTAATACCCCAAAACCACCCCCGTCAGCTTGACCACCCTGACCGTCATCTTTAATTCGCATCACGACACGCGGTGAGCTGACTTCACCTTCTTGCATAACTTTGATCCATACTTGGCTGGCATTAGCATGCCGCACAACATTGGTCAGCGACTCTTGAACAATCCGATACACATGAATCGCCAGCTCATGCGGCACTTCCTCCAGCCGTTCATCGTATTGCAGATCGATTGTCAAATCCGGATAACGCCGGCGCCATTCTCGTACCAAATCTGATAAAGTCGCCCCTAAACCTAAATCTGCCAAACTCAGAGGATGTAACGTGCGCATCATTGACCGCACTACGCCCGATAAATGGCTGCAAATATCAATGATCGAATCTGAAATTTCTACATGATCGGCAGCATCATTCCGGTTGGCGACGGCCATCGCTTTAATCGCCGTAAGCGACTGCCCCATCTCATCGTGCAACTCTCGTGACAAAGTACGACGTTCCGTTTCCTGAATTTGCATAGTATGTCTTGCCAGAGCCTGATTATTGTCCCGGGCCAACTTTAAGGCATCAGTCAGATTATTGACCTCACTGGCAATCACATCAAATTCACTAATGGAAAAATTCGGCAATTTTTTGCCATATTGTCCCGACTCCACCCGACGAAGACCGACAACAATAGAATGCACAGTACGCAGCATGGAATTAAACACTACATTTATAGCCAAAAAAATTACCGCCATCATCGCGACTACTGACCAAAAATAAGCCAGAGACTCACCCCATGCTTCAGCAATTTCGTCAATTGGATCCGCACGCACTAATACCTTTTTAGTGCGGCCATCAGCTAGATTGATTTCATAATTTGCCTGTGGATAATCAGTACTGACCACACTAACAAACCACTTGGGTGGGGCATTTTCATCTTCAAATAACTGTTCAGCTGCAAACCAGTCAATTGCCTCACCATCCTCATTAACAATCGAAATATGTATATGCCGGGTTTTCTGGATAGTACTGATTTGTTGCAACCACTGATATTCGGTTAATGGCGTTCGCGATAAATGACTGAAACCTAAGTCAATCATTTGCAATGCCAGATTGAATGATGAATTGACCTCACGCTCAACTGCCTGGCGGGCTTGCCAGATAGTCAATGAGCCGCCTGCCATCAGAATCAGCATGACGGTAATCAAAATTCGTACATTTATTAAACCGCGTAAACTCATTAAACAACCTGTTGATTAAAGTCTTTTAGTTTAACAACGGTAAACCATTCTCGAACGGACTATCTGATATAACATACAAAATAGTGGTTGCCTGCTGCGAACCTCTGACATCCAACCGACCGGCCTCTAATGCTGCGGCTAACCAATCGCCTTGTACATCACTATGATGAATATCTTGCGGTAAATCTGACCGGTTAAATAACTGAATAGCCGTGACATAGAGATTATCTTTTTGCCAACTCAGCAACGGCACCGTTTTAATCGCGGGGTTAGCAAACAATCCTGCGGCTACCGGAATAACATCATGCTTTTGATATTGATGGCTGTCAGGCTGCTGGACATTTGGTGTTCTAATCATTCGCGCAGCATAATTTGTCATATCTTTATACACTGGCGATTGCAAGGCATCAGGAATATGACGACTGTTTTCAGCGGCATTATCTTTGTTGATAAATTTATTATCAAACTCTTGTAAGTTGGGAAATTGCTGATTAAACCGCTGATAAAAAGGGTTATCACTTTGCCGTAAATTTTCACTATCTGTCGGAACATTCATCACCCGTGGCGTAATCAACAATACAGTTTCCGTTTCTTCTTCCGTTTCTGATGTCGAAGTAAATATTCGTCCAATTACCGGTATTTCACTCAGTAGCGGGACTTTACGTTCATTTTTATTTTCGCTTGTTCTTATCAGCCCGCCAACCGCAACGGTAAGGTTGTTCTTGGCCATAACGGTGCCTGTCAAACGTGCCGTGTCAACTGTATCAACAGGTAGATTTTGTACACTGCCACTGCCATCACCTACCGGAATCACACCCCCCCCAGGATTAACGGTTGAATTTTCTTGTTCTATAAATAGTTCAACAGTCCCATCCCCATTGATACGCGGTGTTATACGCAGTGTAATACCAATATCTTCTCTGTTAATGATGGCTTGTACATAAGAGGGCTGAATCACTACGCCGTTATCAATAATGGCCGGAAAAAATTCAAATCCTTCTGTCAGCAATGTTTCTTCTCCAATGAACAATTCGGCCGGTCGGTGATTTGACGCGACTACCATTGGGTTAGAAAGCACTTTGATGCGGTTGTTTTCTTCCAGAAACTGTAAATTCGCACGTAAGCGATTGTTTAAAAACTCGTATACAAATGTACCGCTGTTAAGTAATGCATTATTGCCTAAAAGTGTCGGCTGCGGAGACTGATTGCTACCCGGAGGCGGATTTCTGATTTCAAAATTAAAAATAGAATTAAAGTCTTCACCCAGAATAACGTTCAGTATGCGCATTTCCAGCATTACCTGTGGCACCGGAATATCCATCTTATCGATAAGCTCGTTGATACCCTTTAATACTGACTTATCATCTGAACGAACAATAATCATGTTATGCTCATTATTGACGGTGACGTAAATAGGCTGTGCCTGTATGGTCGTTCTTTGCAGTGTCTCCTGCGAAATGCTTCTACCGCCACTTTGTTCAATTGCCTCTGCAATGAGTGCGATCTGATCTACACTAAGATCCTCAGCGTTCAACTGAGAACCGGATTCCACTAAATTATTATTGCCAAAACCACCGCGGCGACCGCCACCAAATCCGCCAAATCCACGACTGGATGAGCTGTTGCGCACAGAACGATTATTACCTCTGACACTGCCGAAACTACCCTGGCCACCGCCAAGGCCACCAATATTTCCGCCAAGGCCGCCGGTACCAAAACTATTCGATGCCGGCGGTAACCCCAACGACAAAATAACCCTGGGGCCATAAATGTCTTCAATGGCCTGAGCAATGATCTGCACATTGGCGTTTAGTAAACGGAAAATTTCAATATTTTCACTTTCCCGGATAATTAAATCTTTGCTGTATTGTTCGCGCGTCATTAAACGGAAAGTGTCGGTATCGTCATCATAGCGATACCACAAATCACTGATTCGGCTAATCGATTTAATAGCATCCAGAATTGACACCGATTTCAGATGAATAGTGACCTGTCTGTCGGCAGCTTCCTGTGTAGCAATAATATTGCTGTCACTAAGTTCGGATAGTGCCCTTACAACATCTGCCATATTAGTTTGGTTAAACTCAATTTCTTTAATTTGCTCAGTAGTATCTAATTCAGGTCCCTCATCACGTACAGGCAAGAGCGTACTAGTCACGACTGGTGGATTATTCGTTGTTTTTACCTCAGGGAGAGTGGTATTTTGTGGATTAGCAATGACTGGCCCATTTTCACCGGATAATGCCGTACCAGCCCAAACCGGTGTCAGTCCCGCCATGGCCAGCGTTAATAAACTTACTTGTATATTTAACTTCATAATTTTTATCTTAATACTCGGATCCGGCCAAGAGTGCCGGTCTCAATAGTGACGCTTAAACGGTTGATTTCTGAAATGCGAATGGCGCTGGCCGGTTGACTTGGATTAATATTAATTTCATCACCTTCCCGCACCATAAAAACGCCGCTACCGACAATTTCTAAAAGCGCTAACTGATCACTCGAATTCTTCTCGGTAATGAGGCCGCGCAGCCGCATACGGGGGATTTCAAAATTGGGAATGTCTGCCGGCCGAAAGCCAAAAGCATCACTACCGATATTTGACAAAGCCCCGGCCTGTTCATACATCAGATTGCTGGGAGTAAATGGATCGCGAATGGTAATTGCTGACGATTCACCCAGATTCAGATCCTCATAAGCAATGACCGGTGCCGAAGCCGCTATTAGTAATAAAAAGCATCCCTGCCATGCCTTAAACATGTGTCGCAAATTAACCTCCACCGCCAGCCAGCGCGAACAAAGCCTGAAAAAAGGCGTAATAAACAAAACCCACCATGCCGCCGATAACTAAAATCATGGCTGGCTCAATCATGGCTGACAGTCGTTTGATGGCAATTTCCAGCAGGCTTTGGTAATAAACACCCAGTTCCTGAAGGATTTGATCCAAAGAACCGGTGCGTTCACCAATCGCAATCATTTGCGTCACCAGTGGCGGCATTTTGGGATGCTCGACACTACTGGCCAAATCGCGGCCGGCAAAAACCCGCTCTGAAGCGTGTTTCATTTTGTCGGAATAGGTTTTGTTAGCAATCAGATCAGCAGTGATTTTTAACGCATCGAAAATCGTAATACCGCTACGCAGCAAGATCGACATCGCCCAGTTCATCTGCGCCATGGAGCCGTAAATAATCATCTTGCCGAACACCGGCATGCTGAGCAGCAGCCAGTCAATAAGCCGCCGGCCTTTATAGGTTTTGTAAACTACGATAATGAAAATGATCGTTATTATTGCACCAGCGATAATAAACAAGCCGTTGTCACGCAGAAACGCTGCGCCATCAATCAATGCCTGCGTCGAGGCTGGCAGCGGTTTACCCTGGCGGAGCAGAAATTCAGCAAACTTCGGAATGATGGCCACCACCATAAAAGTCGCCACACCAATCGCGGCAATCACCACCACCGCCGGATAAATCATGGCGTTAATCATTTGCTTGCGCAGTTGTGACTTTTTCTCCAGATGAATCGCCAGTCGCTCCATGATGACATCCAACTCACCGGTATTTTCGCCGGCCACTACCAGATTGATAGCAATGTCGCTGAAAACATCTTTATGCTTACGAAGGGCATCCGATAAAGACTTGCCGGCCTGAATATCCCGGTACAACTTACGTACGGTAAAATTCAATCTCGGACTGTCAATCTGTGTAGCAGCCAGTTCCAGACATTCTGCAACGGCAAGGCCGGCTTTGAGCATAAAAGCCATTTGCCGGTAGAAAAATATCAGTGCTTCATTCGAAACCGAACGCTGCGTGGCGTACCAATCTTTAAAATTATCCTGACCTAAAAAACCACTACGACGTTTTTCCGCTATTTTCAGTACTCGTAAACCTTCGGTACGAAGCGCCTGCGCCGCGGAGTTCAAATTTTCCGCCTGTAACTGCCCTGCCCGCTCCGTACCAGTGCGGGTCAATGCCTGATAAGCAAAGACCGGCATGTCAGCTTACCTCCAGCGTTTCACGCTGCTTGAAGATCGCCACATTTTTGACTTCATCCAACGTCGTCAGACCGCGCAGGACTTTTTCACAGCCGTCATGCCACATAAATTTCAAACCTTTACCGGCACTGGCTTCAAGTGTTTCTTCATCTTCGCCTCGGGCCACCAGACGTGCCAGTTTTTCATCAAACCATAGTGTTTCAAAGAGCCCCAGACGACCACGAAAACCCTGTCCCTGACACACGGCACAACCGACCGGATCAAAAATTTCGACGGGATCGTCAAGGTTTAACATTTCCAGTTCTTCAGGCGTAGCGGGTCTTAGCTGTGCACAGTGGCGGCATAAACGTCTTACCAGTCGTTGGGCAATCACAGCCGTCATGGTTGAACCAATCAGAAACGGTTCACAACCAATATCAATCAGCCGGGTCACGGCGCTGATGGCATTATTGGTATGCAGGGTGGAAAACACCATATGCCCGGTCATGGCCGCTTTTACCGCGACATCAGCAGTTTCTGAGTCACGAATTTCACCCACCATCAGAACATCCGGGTCATGGCGCAGCAATGAGCGTAGTGCGTCAGCAAAACTGATTTTCGGTCCGGTCTGGATTTGTGAAACACCATCAATGACATATTCAATCGGGTTTTCTACCGTCATGATATTAAGATCCGGCGCATTAATTTCCTGCAAGGCGGCAAACAAGGTTGTTGATTTACCACTACCAGTTGGTCCCGTCAGCAAAATCATGCCATATGGCTTGCGAATGACTTGTTTGAAAGTAACTAGATCTTGTTCCAGAAACCCCAGATCAGTCAGTGTCAGATCATTTTTTTCCTGCCCCAGTAATCGCATGGTGATCCGCTCACCCAACCGGATCGGTGCGGTCGCCACCCGGATGCTGAATTCCAGATCCACCGGTGGTGCCAGATAATATGAAAAACCACCATCCTGCGGCATTCTTTGTTCAGCAATATCCAGCCCGGACAAGACCTTAACGCGGGAAATTAATCCGGCTGCAACGCTTTGGTCGGCATCAAGCGGGTAGTCACGTAATTTACCGTCAATACGCAGCCGCACACGCAGACCCGATTCTTCAGTCAGAAAATGCACATCGGAGGAACGGTTCAGATAAGCATCTCGCAGAATTCTGTCAAGCAACTCGATGAGATCGGTTTCGGAGGTGGCCTGGGCTGCCGACTGCGCCTGAGCGACCGCAGAATTGGCAAGCTGTTTTTTTATCAGCAACCGCAACTGGTCTGGATCAGCCATCACCACCGGCAAGTTCTGACCAATCAATCGTTGGGCTGCATCGATTGATGACCGATCGTGCGGATCGCTTATCACCAGATAGTCATTATTGTCGTCAGTGACAATAAGCTGCTGTTTGCGGTTAATCAGACTGGCCGGCATTTTTTTTGTCAGCGCCGGATTGACTTCGGCATGCAGCAAATCGAGAAATGCCAGACCATTTTTTTCCGCCAGCGCCCGGTACATTGCCGATAGTGGAATACGATAATGCGCCAGAATTTTGGATAGTAATGGCATCCGTTCCCGACGTGCTTTTACACGCAGTTGGTCGATATCGATCTGTGCTAACAACCCAGTATCAATACCTGCACTAATAAGTTGATCGTCAGTGACTGCCATAGCGAACCTAAAGTGCCAATACCAGTTCGGTTTTCAGTAATTGCGACATCCCACGCAGTGGCGCAACATCGAGTTTTTCGATATTCATCCGCACCACTGTCACCTGATATGGCAAATTATCGAGACCATGAATAAAACGTCGCAGTGATGGATAATCCCCATCTATTTCTAAACGCTGTAACGGTCGGGCATACATTGAGCCCGGTGATAAACGTTTTATCCAGCCGGCTGCCGGTGGCACAATAATCTCGGTATCATCGGTCGCATGACGCTTAGTTTCGTTTGTCACTGGTTCGGGTCTTAGCGGCTGATTGACGCGTATCCGTATACCACTGTCACGGGCCAACTCAGAAATTCTGACTCGTAACTCCTGTGAGTCCAACGGTGCCAGTTGCATTTCGATTTGACTGGCATTGTCTTTGATGGCTTCTAATGCTTTTTCCTGATCATCCAACTTGGCAATGATTTCATCGATTTGTTCCTGTGGCTCGTCCGGAATTTCCATCGTAGCAATCCGGTTAAGCGTGTTTTCTTTTTGTTTTTCCAGCAAGTCAATTTCACTGACACGGGGTTCAAAGCGTAAATAGCCATAACCACCCAGCAATATCACTACGATCACCGCCGCCGCCAGCAGTTTTTCGCGTTTGTTTAGTTGTTTAATGTACATTGGACGGCCTCACTTTGTGGGATAAGGTGCAACAGGCTCATCGAGACCGAATAACCAGGCATATTCATTGGGCCGATTTTTTCCATGACCTGAATATCGCGCACTTCCATATCCCAGGCCGCTACCGCCAGCTTCATGTTTTGTACAAATTCCTGGCCGGCACTTTCTGTCAGCGCCCAGGCATCAATATTAAAATTATCTTTGACGATGTATCCCGGTCGTGTGACGGGAGCAGAATCTGGCTGGATCCCTACTCTGCGTCCCATTTCATCAATACGATTGATAATGATTTGTTCATTGACGGTGTTTTGTACAATCCCCAGAATCGCCTGCACCAGCATCGCCCGCTCGGGCATTTCTTCACCAAAAAAAGCCAGGCGTGATTCCATGCGCCGCTGGTTTTGCTGTTGCGTTTCCAGCTCGGCTTTACGTTTGTCTATCTCTGCACGCTGCGCGTTGATCCGCGCGATGGCATCATCAAGCACTTTTGCACGGGCATCTATTTCGGCTTTTTCTGCACTGACCGCGCTGTGTTGAAAATAAGTGAAGGTTTCAGCTAACAGGATCAGGAAAATGATGCCGGCAAATAAAATAACTGCTTGATTTTCCTGTCGTTGTAATGGCGGCGGTAAGGGGCCACCCTGACGCACCAAGCTGATACGGTTGCCACCTTTCATATTGAAAAAATTGCGTGCGCTAGCCAGGGCCGCCGGCGAAATCGCCTCCGGATTATGCTCAGGTAGCAAATTCACTTCATGCCCGATTGCGGCTTTGAGCGTTTCCTGAAGCTGCGGCAGTTGTTCTGCCGGACAAGCCAGTAATACCGCAGGGTTTTGACTGATATTTTCGCTGTGATAAACCTCCAAAATGGCGTCCAGCATTGATCCACCGCGGTTAACATGATGATGCACAGCAATAACATTTTGCCGGTGCAAACACAGTGCTGTGGTCGTCAGTGCATTGCTTTCAAGAATGATTGAAGATTTATCCGCCTGATCCAGTAAAGCCAGGCTGTTACCGGTTGAAGGCATCAGCCCTGATAATTGCAGACCATTGTCTTCACAGAGTTCCTGCCATTTATGTAATGTTGACGCATAACATGCTGTGACCAACCAGTTCCAGACTCCCGGCGCATCCTCAACCTCTCCCTGAGGAGACCAGCCACACTGAACCTCGTCTTCTTCCGAACGCAGCCAGTCCTGCACAACAAACAATGATTGCACCTGCTCGCGGGTCACATAACCAAATTCCAGTGCAAGCTCACCATAACGTTTTGATGCAGGTCGATCCGGACCACGAGGTGCGCCCAGACTCTGCGTTTGTTTCTTTTGTGTTTCCTGAATTTCATTGGCTTGCTCAGCACTGATAAAGCCGTAGCATTCCAGCAAAAACCCCAGCGTCCACTGTGATTGGTGTTGCATTAGCAATGGTTCAACTTCCCAGCGTACCAGTTCATGCATTTGCCCAATTGGTTTGGGCTTTTTCGGCGATACCGGCAATTCCACCATCGCGCTCATGGCTGAGGGTGTCAGAACAATGGTTTGTTTGCCTTGCCAACCCTGCTGTTTTAGTGAGACCAGAATATGTTCAAGTGCTTCCGCCGGATTTAAATATTCGGCTTCGGCCTGCGCGGTAACCTGTAATTT
>DASSWO010000182.1:0-3611 GCA_035704795.1 Methylophaga sp.
GCAAAAGCCTACAACGCTATGCCAGACATCGACTCTCTGAAAGCCGGTCTTAAACAGCCCGAACCAGATGTCTGGCTGAGTATTGCCGAAATAGCAGATCTGAATCGCGATCATCACAAAATGCGCTGGCAAGATGAAATAGTTCATCAGATTAGCCAGTTCTGTGGTGTGTATATCAGTCAGCATCCGGATAATTTGCAAAGCCTCTATTCAGGCTGGCTTTATTTCACTAGCCATGATTACGGTATGTCGTTACTGATGGGAGAGAGGCATCTTCGCGAAGCGTTTACTGCTTTGCCTCATGACTTTGAAAGCTTGTTTGCTCTGGTTAGTGAAGAACTTGGGCTGGATACTTATGAACTGGAAATGTACGCCCATAAACTATTACTGAGCATCAACGGTTGGGCTAGTTATTTCTCTTGGCAGCGGTGGGAAAAAAAATTAGAAGGTCAGAAAAGCCCATATGTTGAATCTTTGCTGGCGGTTAGGATGGCTTGGGATCTTATCGTATGGCGTCAATTAAAAACCAAAAAAGCAACAGCAGAATTTCGTGCACTACAAGCCGGCTGGACGCTGCAGAAGCTTCATATCAATGAACTGATTGATGAGCACATTGAGCAGCTTCGCTACTTCTGGATATGGATGCATGCGGCTGAGCTTGAATATCAAAAGCAACTACACAGAGTTTTAAAGAAAACACCGGAGGCGGTTGATGCGGCGCCACGCTTGCAGGCTGTATTTTGTATCGATGTACGATCTGAGCGCTTCAGAAGGGCTTTGGAAAATCAAAATCCCGGCATTCAGACAATAGGTTTTGCCGGCTTTTATGGGTTGCCCATCAGCTATCAACCCGCAGATACACACGTTGATCGCCCGCAGTTGCCGGGTCTCGTTGCGCCAGTATTCAAGGTTACAGACAAGCCTGGTAGTCAGAATAAGCTAATAAAATTGGGCGCACAGAGCCACTGGAAAGACTGGGCTAACTCTTCAGTGTCAGCCTTCACCATGGTGGAAACTGTGGGCTGGACCTATGCATTTAAGCTTATCAAAGACAACTTTTTCGGCCAGAAAAAAGAAAAACACATTGATTCACTTAGCCATAATGATGAATGGCAGTTGCTCAATAATGGACAGTTATTGCGTTTGGACGAGAAAGCAAAACTGGTCGCTGGTATTTTAAAGGGTATGGGCCTCACACAGCAGTTTGCACCAACCGTACTTTTGCTTGGTCATGGCAGTGAAACACGAAACAATCTGCACGCATCCGGGCTGGATTGTGGTGCCTGTGGCGGACAGACTGGAGAGATTAACGTCCGTGTTTTGGCGAGTTTAGTTAATGATAAAGCGCTCAGGCAGAAGCTATCAGAACAAGAAGGAATTGAAATTCCGGAGCAGACCCGGTTCATTGCCGGTTTGCACAATACCACCACAGATGAAGTGACGTGCTTTGAACCAGCCCTTGATGACAAGATCGATATCTGGTTGAGTCAGGCAGCCAACGAGACGCGCCGTGAGCGTGTTTTAACGATGGAGCCTTCTTTACATAAACTTGATGACAAAAAACTGAAAAAGGCACTGTCAGACCGAGCTCAGGACTGGTCGGAAGTTAGACCTGAATGGGGTCTTGCCAATAATGCGGCGTTTATTGTCGCACCGCGAGATAGAACGCGTTCACTGCCGCTAGACGGCCGGGCATTTCTGCATGATTACGACTGGCATAACGATCCAGACTCAATCCTGTTGGAACAAATCATGACGGCGCCGATGATAGTGACGCACTGGATAAACATGCAATACAACTTATCTGTTGTGGATAATCGTTTTTTCGGCAGTGGCAACAAGTTGCTTCACAATGCGGTTAACCAAAACATCGGGGTTTTTGAGGGTAATGGGGGGGATTTACGTATTGGTTTGCCTTTGCAGTCGATTCACGATGGCTGCCAATGGCGACATCAACCACTCAGACTTAGTGTTTATATAGCTGCCCCGAAAGAGGCGATAGAGAAAATTATCGCTGGCCATGAAACTGTCCGGCAGTTAGTTGATAACAACTGGCTATTCTTGTTCTGCTGGAATGATGGCAATGTCATTGAGCGTTATCGGCCTGACTACTGGGAGGTTGTAAGATAAAGACGCTTAATCATCTTCAGTAACTGGAAGCCGAGCGTATTCATATCATGGGCGAAGTGGCTGATGGTTTTGATGCGGCATTGGCTGGTGCACGGTGTTTCGAAGAGTGCTCAAGTTCTAAAGAGAGGATCTTTTCGGTCAGAACAGCTACCCATCGTTGGGTTCCGAAGTCATAACGTCCGGAGCACTTATAACACTTATTTGCGACATTGTTTATAAACCCGGCTCTTTAAGAATAATAACCAACCAAACTGTTGTTGCGATCCTTAAGCTGATGAATACAGCAAGCGAGCCATAATCTTTGGCGCGTTTCATTAACGGATCCCATCCATAATCGATTCGATCTGAAATACATTCAATTTCTGAGCTTAATAACTCGACGATTAAGCAGTTCAAATGCTGAAAGCATCAGAACCTGTTCTAAAATAGTTATATGGAGGAAGAATCTACTTATAGAAAGCACTGCGCTGAATGAGAATACGATCTGGCTGAAATCGATTTTGATGCGAGCGATTACGACTAAATAGAATAATTAATTTGAATAATATGTAGATTAGTTCTCAAAAATATTGAATGAGTTTCAATTTTCACAATTACTACACACACTAAATTTAAGATGGCACTTGGAATTATTTAAATAGGAAATATTTTATGAACTTCAACAGTGACTCTCATAGTCTTGATGAATGGGCAAAACACCATGCACACAAAAATGTTTTTGAGCATGATGGCAAAATAATTGATAGTGAGAATGCATTCAGAGCAGCCGGTCTGCATGTTCAAGCTAATCCAAGTTATCAAGACTGGCTTAGCTCAATTTAATAAAGCCATCTAAATCTAATATGCGGCATTAATTACATATTTATAAATTGAATTACTGCTAATTGGCGGATAATCCGACATGTTATTGCCCAATTAAAAAGCCCTGGCCAATTTTCACAGGCCAGGGCTTTTTTAGTTGTGGGAGAAATAGGATGCCCAGAAAAATTGAGCATCCTATCAGTTAGTCATTACTTCACATCGAAACGATCTGCGTTCATGACTTTATTCCAGGCTTTGACAAAGTCTTTAATAAACTTCTCTTTGGCATCATCTTGTGCATACACTTCAGCATAAGAACGCAGAACCGAATTTGATCCAAATACCAGGTCGACTCTGGTTGCCGTCCATTTAACTTCGCCAGTGTTACGGTCGCAGATCTCATAAGTATTATCTGAAACCGGTTTCCAGCGATAACGCATATCGGTCAGATTAACGAAGAAGTCATTGGTCAAAGCACCTTCCTGATGAGTAAATACGCCATGTTTAGTTTGACCATAGTTGGAACCCAGCACGCGCATACCACCGATTAGTACCGTCATTTCTGGCGCAGTCAGGCCCATCAGTTGGGCACGATCCAACAACATTTCCTCTGGCTGAACGACATACGCTTGTTTTTGCCAGTTACGGAATCCATCGGCCAATGGTTCCAGTGGGTCAAA
>DASSWO010000076.1:0-11143 GCA_035704795.1 Methylophaga sp.
CTTAAGACTGAAACTCAACATATCGCGAATCGCCGCGTCATCCTCGACCAACAATATCGTGGTTGCCATAAATCGATCCCTATTTAATGATCTGCGAAAGCCTACCGGTCAAATGTGACAAAATAATAACAGTACAGTAAACCTAATCAGGCTGTGGCGTGCCGTGGTAACAATCGTGAAATAATGCTGGCCGCTGCAATCATCATAGCGGATATCAGCAAGCACGCCGCAAGACCTGAAATTTGATAGATCCAGCCGGATAATATGGTGCCGGCCAAACGACCCGCTGCATTGGCCATGTAATAAAAACCAACATCCAGAGATACACCATCTTCATCGGCGTAAGCGACAATCAGATATGAGTGCACTGCCGAGTTAATGGCAAATAACACGCCGTAAATCAGAAGTCCGACCGTTAGTGCCCACATCACACCGATTTGCCAATAAACTGCCGCAGCAATTAACAATGGCAACAGCATCAATGGCAAAGACCACAGCCAGACTTGATAACCATCCGGCGCGTGCTGTCTAGAAAAACCGGTCAGCTTTGGCGCCAGCGCCTGAACAATACCGTAACCAATCACCCAGGTTGCCAGCAGAGCACCGATATAAATGGTCGGCCATTGCAACTGGGCATGTAAAAACACCGGCAGGGCAACAACAAACCAAACGTCCCGCGAGCCAAACAGAAAAAAACGTGCCGCTGACAGGCGATTTACCACCGGACTTTTAGAAAGCACATCACGAAATTTGGGTTTGAAAGTGCTGCGTCCCAAATCACGTTTTAAGACACTGAGGCTCCACAGCAGGACAATGACCAATACCCCGGCGAGCACCAAAATAGCCCCACGAAACCCCAGCCAATACAGCAAAGCCGCGCCGATAAAAAAGCCGACACCTTTCAAAGCATTTTTAGAGCCGGTAAGCAGCGCTATCCATTTATATAACGTTGACTGCTGATCATCAGAAACCAGCATTTTGATACTGGATTTGGCGCTCATTTTATTTAGGTCTTTGGCGATACCTGATAGGGCTTGAGCGATCATCACATAAATTACCGTCAGCCAGGCAGGATCCACCAGTAACATTGCCAGAGCAATAATTTGCAACAGCATACCCGCATGCAAGGTGATATTGAGCCCGAGCCGTGCTGCCAACCAGCCGCCCGTCAGATTGGTGACAATGCCGAAAAACTCATAGAGCACAAACAGCATGGCGACTTCCAGCGGACTGTAGCCCAGCTGATGAAAAAACAGCACCACCAGCATTCGCAGCGCGCCATCGGTGACGGTAAATGCCCAGTAGCTGATGGTCACCACCAAATATTGGCGCACTGCATAAGGCAAGGCGTTTAGCTTGGCCAGCATGATGTTTTCGGGATTTTAGACATTGTGACAGTATGATGCCGTTTGATGACCATCAGATGACAATTTGTTTACAACATGATGCCTTTAATCATGTAAAACACCATCGCTGAAATCACTGCCGCAGCCGGTACGGTAATGATCCAGGCAGTGACAATCTTTTTCACCATATCCCGTTTTACAAACAGATTTTTCTTTTCTTTTTTCAGTTGTTTTTTGACTTTTTTGATGATCGCTTCTTCTTCATCGATCAAACGATACAACACTGTAATTCGTTGATATTCATCAACACTCTTACTGCCTTTGTCTTGCAGCACATCTAACTCTTCGCGTAAGGCATGAAGCTGTTTTCTATCATCTTTAAGTTCAGTTTTTTCTTTGCGAATATTCCGTTCTAATTTATTAGACTCATCCAACCACTCACGCAAAAACCCCACGCCAAACACACCGCCAATAGCAATGTGCGTTGTCGAAACTGGTAAACCCAATTGACTGGCAACAATAACTGTCAACGCCGCTGCCATGGCAATTGAATAGGCGCGCATTTGATCCAGCTCAGTAATTTCACCACCAACAGTTTTAATCAGTCGCGGTCCGTATAAACCTAAACCAATGACAATCCCCAGCGCGCCGACCGCCATTATCCAAAATGGAATACCCGACTCAGCCATAATTCCGCCAGTCATAATGGCATCATTAATCGCCGCCAATGGCCCGATAGCGTTGGCAACATCATTGGCACCATGGGCAAAACTAAGCAAAGCTGCTGCAAAAATCAGTGGGATAGTAAAAAGTTGATTAACACTGGTCCGGTCGTTTTTCATCGCGGACAATTTGCGCTGCAAATTACGCTTAACCAGCTTATAAATCACCAAACCAATAATTAAACCAATAATAAAGGCGGTCATAAACGTCGGTTTTTTAGTGATCTCAAGTTCGACAAATGGCAGCCAATTAATCACTTCCAGTAAACTTGGCCATACCTTGGAAAGACCTTTGATAATTAAATAGGTCGCAAAAGCCCACGCCATAACCGCGACATAAATCGGCACCCATTTGAATGAGGCACCCACCTTGTCATCGCGAAAAATAATGGTTTTTTTGATGGCAAACAAAAACCCGGCAGCGATAATGCCGCCTAATAATGGCGAAATCACCCAGGAGCTGGCAATCGCGCCCATGGTGCCCCAATCAACAATACTGAAACCAGCCGCAGCAATACCGCCGCCCATGACACCACCCACTATGGAGTGCGTTGTTGATACCGGTGCGCCAGCAAATGTCGCTAAATTCAACCACAATGCTGCCGCCAGTAAGGCTGCCATCATCGCCCAGACAAACTCTTCAGTGTTACCATTGAAACCGTTAATGTCGACAATACCACCTTTGATAGTCGACACCACATCACCGCCTGCAATAAAGGCCCCAGATGCCTCAAAAATCATGGCAATGACAATGGCGCCGCCCATGGTTAGCGCTTTTGAACCCACTGCCGGGCCAACGTTATTGGCGACGTCATTCGCGCCAATATTCATCGCCATATAGCCGCCAAATACGGCTGCAATCGCTAAAAACAGATTATTGGGAACGCCACCTGTCGTGGCAAAGCTATAAGCAAGAATTGCCGCAAGGAAAAACAACGCGATCCCGAGGCGGGTGATATCTGAATGGCTTTTTTTAAAGGCCTGTTTTTCTAGTTGGTGAATGGTTTTAATTTCCACATGACACCCGATTTGCCGTTATAAAGACGCCAATTATTACAGTTTAATGACAACATGACACCCCATTTTCCGACGGCTATGTAACATTTGCCTGTTAGAATGGTCTGATTGAACCAGCACTGAGCGTGCCTGAGGATTTATGCGATCGATTGTCATTTTTTTACTGTTATTGACCAGCTTCAGCGTGCAGGCGCGCGAGAGTGTTCTCGAACAACTGGGCTTTGCCGGCAGCAGTGAACCCTTAACGGTTGATGAAGCTTTTCGTTTCTCAGCCGATGTTGAAGACCCCCGACACCTGCACATCGGCTGGCAAATCGCTGATGGTAATTATCTATACCGCAACAAAATCGAAGCACGTATTACCGATAATGATGCCGTTAAAATCGCTTCACTGAATTTGCCAGAAGGCGAAAATAAACGGGATGAATATTTTGGCTTAACCCAGGTCTATCATCAGGATTTGTTGCTCAGCGTGCCAATTGAGCGACCCGATGCAGCGCAGACAATTAATCTGGAAGTCCGTTATCAAGGTTGTTCGGAAACCTTCAATATTTGTTACCCGCCCGAAATCAAAACGGTAACGCTGGATTTACCGGCTATTGATAACGACGGTGCACCACAAACGGTCTCTCCCGGCGAATTACACATGCCGATTAATACTGATGGCAGCGACAGTGAACAAGACAAAATCGCCGAACGCCTGGCCAGCAATAATCTGCCCAAAATCCTGATAGGTTTCCTGGGACTGGGCCTGTTGCTGGCATTTACACCGTGTGTGTTTCCCATGATCCCGATCTTATCGAGCATCATTGTCGGTGAAGGTGATTCTGTCACCACCCGCCGGGCTTTTATGCTATCGCTGGTTTATGTTTTGGCGATGTCGGTAACTTACACCGCTGCCGGTGTCATGACCGGACTGCTTGGCGGCAATTTACAATCCATACTGCAAAATTTCTGGGTGATTGGCGGCTTCAGTCTGATTTTATTGGCATTGGCATTATCGATGTTTGGCTTTTATGAATTACAGCTGCCACATTTTCTACAACAGCGATTGCATCAAATCAGCCATCAGCAACGTGGCGGTAAATTTGTCAGCGTCGCTTTAATGGGCCTGTTATCCGGTTTGATTGTCGGACCTTGTTTAGCACCCCCACTGGCAGGTGCATTATTATTTATCAGCCAGCATGCCGATCCTTTGCTGGGCGGCGCGGCATTATTTGCCATGAGCATCGGCATGGGTATTCCATTGTTGATTATTGGTACATCCGCCGGCAGTTTGCTGCCGCGAGCCGGCGACTGGATGGAAAATATCAAAGCCGTGTTTGGCGTGCTATTAGTCGCACTGGCAATCTGGATGATGTCACGGGTGATCCCGCCCAGCATGACTTTGGCTTTGTGGTCTGGTCTGCTGATTATTTGCGCCGTGTATCTGGGCGCGCTGGAAAGTCTCGGCATCGATGCCACCGGCTGGCAAAAATTCTGGAAAGGCCTTGGTTTAATTGGACTGACGTTTGGTGTTTTGCTGATGATTGGCGCCGCCAGTGGTGGTCAGCAAGTATGGCAACCTCTGAAAAACCTGACGCTGGCAACAGGCACGGTGCAAGAAGCAGTATCGTTGGATTTTACGCGGGTCAATTCGCCAGCAGAATTACAACAGGCGTTGGCGGCAACTAATCAGCCGGTGATGCTGGATTTTTATGCGGATTGGTGCACTGATTGTAAAACCATGGAGCAAACGACGTTTAAAGATACGGCCGTATTGGCAGCCCTCAAAGATTTTACTCTGCTGAAAGTCGACTTAACCGACAATACTCCAGATCAACAGGCCATCCTGAAGCAACTCAAAGTGTTTGGCCCGCCAACCATGGTATTTTTTAACGCTAATGGTCAGGAATATACCGGGCAGCGTTTGATTGGTCATGTATCAGCGACCGAGATGCTTACGCACTTGGCCCAACTGGCCAGTAATTAAGTCAAATTTGAGAAACCCGCTTTTTCGGCGACATTCGCGACAAAAAACCGCCGATACCGCAAAAAACTGGACATTATGTTGCTCGTTGGTGCAAAATCGCGCCTTGAGTTAGCGATAAACGGATATTAGGTTCAATGGCGAATATTTTAGTGCTGCATGGCCCCAATCTCAATCTGCTGGGGCAGCGTGAGCCTGAAATTTATGGCGCAACCACGCTGGAAGATATTAACCAGCAACTTCAAACTGCTGCTACACAAGCCGGTCATCAACTGCAAGTTTTGCAAAGCAATGCCGAACACGAGTTGGTTGATATCGTGCAACAGGCCCGTGGTCAGACTGATTTCATCATTATTAATCCGGCGGCTTTTACACATACCAGCGTTGCACTTCGTGATGCGCTGGCAGCAGTTGATATTCCGTTTATCGAAGTACATTTATCAAACGTGCATCGTCGTGAGACGTTTCGCCAGCATTCGTATTTTTCGGAGCTGGCGGTGGGCGTTATTTGCGGCCTCGGGGCGCAAGGTTATTCTCTGGCGCTACAAGCTGCCTTTCAACACATCAAAAAAGGTTAATCCATGGATATTCGTAAAATTAAAAAACTGATTGATCTGATCCAAGAATCTGATGTTGCCGAGATCGAAATTTCTGAAGGCGAAGAATCGGTGCGTATCAGCCGTAACAGCAATTCAGCACCGGTACATTACGCGCCGCAACCACAAAATTATCATGCGCCCGCACCAGCCGCGCCGCCGGCTGTCAGCGCAGCAACCACGGAAGTCGATAATAAAGCGGCACAAAAAGCCAGTCATGAGGACAATGCACTGCGCTCGCCAATGGTTGGCACTTTTTACCGGTCTTCATCACCTGATGCTGCAGCCTTTGTTGAAGTTGGTCAGCAAGTCAGCGCCGGCGATATAATCTGTATTATTGAAGCGATGAAAATGTTCAATCAGATCGAAGCGGATCGCAGTGGTACTGTTAAAGCTATTCTGGTTGAAGACGGCCATCCGGTTGAATACGACGAACCGCTGATCGTTATCGCTTAAGCCTCATGCCGGCATTGTCCGGCATCCATGCTGATCCAAATTGCGGATAATCTTTTACCATGATTGATAAAATTGTTATCGCCAACCGAGGCGAAATTGCGCTGCGCATATTGCGCGCCTGCTGGGAACTGGGTATTAAAACGGTTGCGGTACACTCTGATGTGGATCGCGAACTGAAACATGTACTGCTTGCCGACGAAACGGTCTGCATCGGTCCGGCGCCCTCTAATCTGAGCTATCTTAATATTCCCGCCTTAATCAGTGCTGCTGAAATTACTGATGCCACCGCGATCCATCCCGGCTATGGCTTTTTATCAGAAAATGCTGATTTTGCTGAACGTGTTGAACAAAGTGGTTTTGTGTTTATCGGCCCGCGCGCCGAAACCATCCGGCTGATGGGCGATAAAGTCTCGGCTATCAAAGCGATGAAAACGGCTGGCGTACCGTGTGTACCCGGTTCTGACGGCCCGCTCGATAATGATGACCAAACCAATATGCGTCTGGCACGGGAAATCGGTTATCCAATCATTATCAAAGCGGCCGGTGGCGGCGGTGGCCGTGGCATGCGCGAAGTGCACAGTGAAGCCCACTTGCTGAATGCCATTGCCCTGACTAAAGCGGAGGCCAAAGCAGCCTTTGGCAACGATATGGTTTACATGGAGAAATTCCTGGAAAACCCGCGCCATATCGAGTTTCAGGTATTGGCAGATGAACATGGCAATGCCATTCATCTGGGCGAGCGTGATTGCTCAATGCAGCGCCGCCATCAAAAAGTCGTCGAAGAAGCACCAGCGCCGGGCATTACCCAAGAAATGCGCGATCGCATGGGTAAAATCTGTGCCGATGCCTGTATCCGGATTGGCTATCGCGGTGCCGGTACTTTTGAGTTTTTGTATCAGGACGGTGAATTTTACTTTATCGAAATGAATACCCGGATCCAGGTTGAACATCCGGTCACCGAACGGGTCACCGATATCGATTTGGTTGCCGAACAAATCAAGATCGCCTCAGGTTTACCGCTGTCGGTCAAACAAGAAGACATCAAAATACGCGGTCATGCTATTGAATGCCGGATCAATGCTGAAGATCCACGTACCTTTATGCCCAGCCCCGGTGTGGTCACGCATTATCATGCGCCGGGCGGTGCTGGTATTCGTATGGATTCGCATTTATACAGCGGTTACAGGGTACCACCCAACTACGACTCATTGATTGGCAAATTGATCGCTTACGGCAATACGCGTGAATCAGCAATTTCGCGGATGCAAACGGCATTAAAAGAAATCGGTATCGACGGTATTAAAACCAATGTCGAGCTGCACCGTGACATTATGGATGACACACACTTTCAGGCGGGTGGCACCAATATCCACTATCTTGAGAAAAAGCTCGGCCTGTAAGCCGTCACGACGATGGCCTGGGTTCAGTTTATTTTCAACAGCTCGCCTGACGCTGCCGATGCACTGGCCGACGCTTTAAGCGAGGCCGGTGCATCGGCGGTAACCTTTCAGGACAATGCTGATCAGCCGATTTATGAGCCGCCAATCGGTGAAACCCCATTATGGTCGGCTACCCAGGTGATTGCTCTGTTTGATGCGATGACCAGCGAAGCGGATATGCGCACTGCCGTTCAACCTTTTCTAACTGGTGAATTACCGCCGTTCAAAATGGAAGCAGTCGAAGACAAAGACTGGGAACGGGCCTGGATGGATGATTTCCAGCCAATGTGTTTTGGCGACAAATTATGGATCGTGCCCAGCTGGCATCAGCCGCCACAGGCCGATGCCGTTAATATTTTGCTGGATCCGGGCCTCGCGTTTGGCACCGGCACGCATCAAACCACAGCGTTATGTCTGCACTGGCTGGATAAAGCCGATGTGAAAGGCAAAACAGTCATTGATTACGGTTGTGGCAGCGGCATCCTCGGTATTGCCGCAGCATTACTGGGCGCTGAACGGGTCATCGCGGTGGATACCGATCCACAAGCGCTGCAAGCCACTCAGGATAATGCGCGACGCAATGAGGTCACCATTGAAACCTATTTGCCGGATGTCTGCCCACAGTTACAGTGTGATTTGCTGCTGGCCAATATTCTGGCCGGGCCATTAATTCAGTTGGCACCATTATTTGCAGAACTCACCCATCAAGGCAGTGATATTGTGCTGTCCGGCATTCTTGATAGTCAGACAGATACTGTCAGCAACGCTTATCAGCCATTTTTCACCATGCAAAAAGCCCGGCAGTTTGATGACTGGATGCGGTTGTCGGGTGTCCGTCATGGCGATTAATACCGTGCAAATTGGGCCCTACGTTCTGCCTAATAATTTATTTCTGGCACCGATGGCAGGTGTTACTGATCGGCCATTTCGCCAACTGTGCCGCAAACTGGGTGCCGGCATGGCAGTATCAGAAATGATTACAGCCAATAAAGCATTATGGGCCAGCAAAAAATCGTTGCTGCGTGCTAACCATGATGGCGAACCAGAACCCCGCAGCGTGCAGATCGCTGGTGCAGATCCCCAAATGATGGCCGATGCCGCACGGCACAATGTTGATCAGGGCGCGCATATTATTGATATCAATATGGGTTGCCCGGCAAAGAAGGTCTGCAATGCCATGGCGGGATCAGCCTTATTACCGCATGAAAAACTGGTGGGCGAGATTCTCGATGCTGTGGTCAATGCCGTTAATGTGCCGGTCACGCTGAAAATTCGTACCGGCGCCGACAGGCAAAACAAAAATGGACTGCGTATTGCGCAAATTGCCGAACAAGCCGGCATTCAGGCATTGGCGATCCATGGTCGTACCCGCGCCGATCTGTATCGCGGCGAAGCTGAATACGACACCATTGCCGAAATCAAAAGCCGTATTACGATTCCAGTGATTGCCAATGGCGATATCGATAGCCCCGAAAAAGCACGGCTGGTTTTAACGAAAACCGGCGCTGATGGTTTGATGATTGGCCGTGCTGCGCAAGGTAACCCCTGGCTGTTTCAGCAGATTTTGCATTATCTGAACACCGGCGAGCATTTAGCGTTGCCGCTCATAACAGAAGTTCGTGACATCTTGATTACGCACCTGAAAACGCTGTACGATTTCTATGGGGAATATTCGGGTGTCCGCATGGCACGTAAACATATTGCTTGGTATAGCAAGGGTTTACGTGATGGTAATGCATTCCGTCAGCAAATGAATCAGTTGGAACATGCAACGCAGCAACTGGCGTACACTGAAGACTTTTTTACACATCTGGCCGGACAGGCCCAGCAAAAGGACCCGCTAGCCGCATGAACCAAGCACTCGACTCTGACATTGAAGGTTGCGCGGATTTTGACGTCAGTTCCGAAAATCGCCACGCGCCACTGAAAGAATGTGTCGAGCATGCCTTGCGCAGCTATTTTCAGCAGCTTGATGGCACCCCCACCGCCAATCTTTACGATATGTTAATGACTGAAGTTGAAGTGCCGCTGCTGCGCGCGACACTGGAACACACCCATGGCAATCAATGCCGCGCTGCTGAAATTCTCGGTATTAACCGCGGCACCCTTCGCAAAAAACTCAAGCAATACGGCCTGTAAGCCGGCTTTTAATCTTTCTGGAATCTGCATGAACCCGATCCAACGCGCGTTGTTAAGTGTTTCTGACAAAACTGGTATTGTCGCCCTCGCTGAACAACTTCACGCCCTCAATATTGAATTACTGTCCACTGGCGGTACGGCCAAACTATTGGCTGAAGCCGGTTTGCCGGTAATTGAAGTCTCCGACCATACCGGTTTTCCGGAAATGATGGCCGGTCGTATCAAAACCTTGCACCCGAAAATTCATGGCGGTCTGCTTGGCCGGCGCGGTACCGATGAGGCCATTATGGCCGAACATGCCATCAAACCGATTGATTTGGTGGTAGTGAACTTATATCCGTTTGAGGCCACCGTTGCCCGCGATGATTGCACGCTGCCGGAAGCCATTGAAAACATTGATATTGGTGGCCCGACCATGTTGCGCGCGGCGGCCAAAAATCATGCAGATGTCACGGTGCTGATTGATCCATCTGATTATGATCGGGTGATTGACCAAATCAAAAGTCATGGCGCGACTGATGATGCCACCCGCTTTGACTTGGCATTAAAGACGTTTGAACACACAGCCCATTATGACGGCATGATTGCAAATTATCTTGGCACGATCGCCGAAGATGGCAGTAAAGTTGCTTTTCCACGGACATTTAACAGCCAATTCCAGAAAAAACAGGCAATGCGCTACGGCGAAAATCCGCATCAACAAGCGGCTTTTTACACCGAAACCAAACCTGAATCTGGCTCAATTGGCGCGGCGGTGCAACTGCAAGGTAAAGAATTATCCTATAACAACATTGCCGATACCGATGCCGCGCTGGAATGCGTCAAAGCATTCAGCGACCAACCGACCTGCGTCATTGTTAAACATGCCAATCCTTGCGGTGTTGCCAGCGCAGAGGATTTGTTGACGGCCTATGACCGGGCTTATCAAACCGACCCGACGTCGGCTTTTGGCGGCATTATTGCCTTTAACCGCGAGCTCGATGCTAAAACCGCACAGGCCATCATTGACCGGCAATTTGTCGAAGTCATTATTGCGCCGAGTGTCAGTCAGGCTGCCAGCGATATTATCAGCAAAAAAGCCAATGTCAGGCTGCTGAGCTGCGGCGAATTGCCAGCGCAAGTCGCGAAAGATCTCGATTTCAAACGGGTAACAGGTGGTCTGTTAGTACAGGATCGGGATATTCAACTGGTCACTGCCGAACAATTAAAAGTCGTCACCAAATTGGCGCCTGATGCTGGCCAACTTGCCGATCTGATGTTTGCCTGGCGGGTGGCTAAATACGTTAAATCCAATGCCATTGTTTATGCCAAAGATCAGCAAACCGTCGGTATTGGTGCTGGCCAAATGAGTCGTGTCGTATCAAGTCGTATTGCCGGTATTAAAGCAGAAGATGCGGGATTGACCGTACCGGGTGCCGTTATGGCCTCCGATGCTTTTTTCCCGTTCCGGGATGGTTTG
>DASSWO010000097.1:0-3465 GCA_035704795.1 Methylophaga sp.
GATTGGCTTTGGTTTATTGCTTGGCTGGGCGGATTGGCAAGGCAAACGCGTACGCGATGAACACAGTCTGCGCTGGCAGGATATTTTGTTTATTGGTGTTGCCCAGGCGATATCCCTGATCCCCGGCACCTCACGTAGTGGTATTACCATGACTGCCGGTTTGATGCTCGGTCTCACACGTCAGGCAGCAGCCAGATTTTCGTTTTTATTATCAATTCCGGTGACGTTCTTGGCCGGCGCGTTAAAAACGACTGAATTGATTGTGGCCGACACTCATACGGATTGGATGGTATTATTTTACGGTGCAGCATTTTCTGCAGTCAGTGCCTATTTGTGTATTTTAGTTTTTCTTAAATTACTGGAACGCATCGGCATGTGGCCGTTTGTAGTTTATCGTTTGATTCTCGGGGCCATACTGCTATGGCTGTTTCTGTAAATTCTGTTGACAGTACCAGCCTGAATCCGTAATATTCACCCTCTTTATTTAGACCGCCTGCGTATTTTTTCAGGAGCAACCCGCGGAATGAAAACCATTAGTGCTAAACCAGCCGAAGTTCGTCGTGACTGGTTCGTGATCGACGCCAACGGCAAAACACTGGGTCGCATGGCGACCGAAATTGCCCGCCGCCTGCGTGGCAAACATAAACCTATTTATACGCCACACGTTGATACCGGTGATTATATCGTCGTTATTAATGCAGAAAAACTGCGTGTTTCTGGTAACAAGATGCAAGACAAAATCTACTACCATCACACCGGTCATATCGGCGGTATTAAGTCTATTTCTCTGGCAAAACAGCTGGACAAAGCTCCTGAGCGTGTTATCCAGTCTGCGGTCAAAGGCATGTTGCCGAAAAACCCTCTGGGTCGCGCGATGTTCAGCAAACTGAAAGTATATGCTGGGACTGAACATCCACATGTCGCCCAACAACCTCAAATGCTAGAAATTTAATCGGATATCGTTATGGCAGATTTATATTACGCAACAGGCCGTCGCAAAAGCTCTACCGCCCGGGTTTTCCTGAAACCAGGTACTGGTAGCATTTCAATCAATACCCGTTCACTGGAAGATTACTTCGGTCGCGAAACATCACGCATGGTCGTACGTCAGCCGCTGGAACTGGTTGAAATGCTCGACAAAGTCGATTTGAAAATTACAGTTCGTGGTGGTGGTAACAACGGTCAAGCTGGTGCTATTCGTCATGGTATCAGCCGCGCTTTGGTTGAACTGGACAGTGAATTGAAAGCTGAATTACGCAAAGCTGGCTTTATTACCCGTGATGCCCGTGCCGTTGAACGTAAGAAAATCGGTTTGCATAAAGCACGTAAGAAACCACAATTCTCTAAACGTTAATTGTTGGCAAAATGCACAATTTTTAAAGCCACCCACTGGGTGGCTTTTTTATTGGCCAGCAGTTTATTCGTGATGACAGTATTATTACAAAATGTTATCAACACGTTATAAAGGAGCTTGCTATGGTTCGTTTAATACTGCTTTTCAGCATTGTTGCCGGTTTGTTGTTGCCAGTTAAAGTAATCGCACAGCCGCCGGAAATCGCTTTATCGGCGGGAGCATTCGAAGTTTTTGAAAGTGATAGCAACGCTGAAATCGGTGCCGAATACCGCTTTTCGCCGCAATCATGGGATTTAATACCAGCAGTTGGACTTAATGCTAACAGTGACGGCGGTTATTGGGCACATGCAGGCTTAAGATATGATTTTGCGCTCAGCGAAAACTGGCTGTTAACACCACAATTGGCTTTGGTGGCTTATCAGGATGGTGGAGGCACCGATTTAGGAAGCGGCTTCTTGTTTCGTAGTGGCCTGGAATTGGGCTATCGCTTATCCCCTTCCTCAAAGCTATCTATGACGCTGTACCATATGTCCAATGCTAACTTGGCCAAAAACAATCCCGGCTCCGAATCGCTGATTATTAGCTACAGCTTTACGCTCGACAATTGGCTTTAACGCCGTTTGTATAGCTGGCCTTTGCCTTCTGGTTGAGTCTTAAAACGGCGATGTACCCATAAATACTGCTCAGGTGACTGTCTGACCTGCCACTCAACCCAATCATTTATCCGCTGAGCATCAACCAGTTCATCGTCGGTCGGATAATTTTCCAGCGCTGGGCTGATATCAATAAG
Organism: Methylophaga sp.; assembly: GCA_035704795.1. Taxonomy (GTDB): domain Bacteria; phylum Pseudomonadota; class Gammaproteobacteria; order Nitrosococcales; family Methylophagaceae; genus Methylophaga. Next base: position 2,145 of record DASSWO010000097.1, read on the forward strand.
ATACCGCCCATCAGCCTGGCGAACCGGTACGTAGGGGACGACAGCTGCTCCACTCATTTTGGCAATACGGGCCGTGGCCGGGATCGTCGCTGCCTGTACACCAAAAAATTGTGCAAATACACAGGTGCGCCGGCCAAAGTCCTGATCCGGTGCATACCAGACCACCTTGTTCTTTTTCAGCGCTTTGAGCATGCCTCGCATATCAGCCTGTAAAATCGTACCTTCGCTGTAAAACTGCCGATATTTCAACATCACCGAATTAAATAACGGGCTTTTTAATTCACGAAACATCACATAGGTGGGCTGCTTTAGCATCATCAAACGGCCACCTAACTCCATACTAGTAAAATGGCCAGTCAATAAAATCACACCTTTACCTTTGGCCAAGGCCGCTTGTAAATGCTCAAGGCCCCGATAATCAACGCGTTTGGCTAATTTCTCATCTGAAGCCCACCAGCTGAGTGCTGTTTCTAACGGCATCATACCCATGGTCTGCATATTACTTCGCAGTAACTCCTGGCGTTCAGTCGGTGATAATTCAGGAAAACAAAGCTCTAAATTGCGCCGGGCAATCCGCGCCCGATCTTTAGCAAACCACCATATCAACTGACCAATAAGTTTGCCAATCGCCAATCGCCAACTGCTCGGAAGAAACACCGACAAACGCATTAAAGCAAGTCCCAGCCAATTGGGCCAAAAGCGTGGATGTAAAAAGCGATTTTGCAGAACTGTCATGATGGTTATCGGCTGGGGAATTGCGCCTATGCTATCATTTTACCGGCCGTTTATCTTTCAACTTAGTCACTGTTATAACTTGAACTTAAATAAGCGCTGGGCACTCACCGTCCCATAACTTGATGCTGCGAGTCTGTTTTGAAGCTGATTTATACCCTGCTATTTTATATTGCGATCCCGTTTTTATGTTTGCGTCTTATTTGGCGAGGCCTCCGAGCACCAGCGTATTTCAAACGCTGGAACGAGCGTTTCGGCTTTATTGCTGCCAGAGACATGCGTCAACCACTTATCTGGGTGCATGCCGTCTCGGTCGGTGAAGTCGAAGCCAGCCGGCCTTTAATCAAAGGCCTGCGCAATAGCTATCCCAATCATCAATTGTTACTTACCACCATGACCCCGACCGGCAGTGAGCGCGTGACAAGATTATTTGGCGACAAAGTACTGCATTGTTATTTGCCTTACGATTTGCCGTTTGCGATTCGCCGTTTTCTGAAGGCCATGCAGCCACAATTTGGCATCATTATGGAAACCGAATTATGGCCAAATTTATTAATCACCTGCCAGCAACAAAACATCCCACTGGTCA
>DASSWO010000102.1:0-7238 GCA_035704795.1 Methylophaga sp.
ACCCGTGGTTGAAAAGCGGCTTTGGCAGCTTGCGTTTCAGCCAGAGAAGCTTCATGACCAGCCAGTGCGACGCGAATCGCAGGATGTTGGTTTTGGGCGATATTAATAGCGTCTTCCAGCGTTGCTGGTGCCCGATCACAACAACCATCACCTGGGTTGGTCGTATTTTCCGGCATATTACCTATAACACGATTGTAGTTACTGCTGGCATCTTGCAAGTTGCCTTCTTCAGCAGCAACATTAGCTAATGACAATGCCAATCGGGCTTCTGCTTGTTCAACATCTGCCCGCCGTCCGACACCGCTTTCGGCACGCTGGACGATCTGGCCATAAATTTTATCGTGAGCGGCGAGATTAGCTTCGGTCACATCCAATAGTTCCTGACGCCGCAGCACATTCAAATACACTTCAACGGCGCGCAGACTGGTGGTTTCCGAAACATCGGTAACCGAATAACCGGCTGATTCTGCTAAAGATGTCGTGCGATCAACTTCGCTCTTGGTATAAAAACCGTCATATAACATCTGATTGGCAACAATGCCTGCCTCACCTCGATTCAGTGAACGACCGCCAGGACGCGTCGCAGGATTGTTAGTGTATTCATGGCCGTAACCCAGATCCAAATCCACTTGGGGCAGATAGCCGGCACGGGCCTGGTCAATAGTTTTATCGACACTATTGCTTCGATACGCTTCTGCGAGAATTTTTGGATTATTCTGAATAGTTTTATCAACAGCATCGGTGAGCGTTTGTGCTACAACAGCCGGGGATGCCAGCGTCAGGCCAGTACTTAAAATAGAAGCTGTTAAGGTCAGCATAGTAAATTTTTTTGTCATGGTTCGGCTCCCGATGTCAACGTATGGTGATTTCTACGCGACGATTTTTAACTTCGACTGTCTCGTCAGGTGTGGTGACAAATAAGTCAGTTTCACCTCGCCCTGATATACGGATGGTGTCAGCGTCAATACCCGCTGCAATCAAATCTTGCCTGACCTTTTCGGCCCGTTGTAACGAAAGCGTATCGTTATAGCTATCTGAGGCAGAGGTATCAGTATGGCCTATCAAAATAACTTGATCGGCATTTTTGGCGCGGACTTGCTGATAGATTTCATCAGCTTCACGAGCCGATTCAGGCGTAAATACCGTTTGATCCAGCAAGAAATATAAACTGGCACTGAATGGCGCAATTGGTGAGGGTGCTGTCGCTACTTGCGGGTTTGGCAATGTGACCATAATTACTTCGGGTTTGGCACAGAACGGTGACTCACCTTCAGAAACATTAACGGGTGCCTCTATAGATTCACGTAACTCTGAAACCGGCCCAGTCCCGGCGCAGCCAGCTAATGCGAGCAAACCCATTAACATGCTGATACGCAATAAAATATTCATCCTGATCCCTCAATGCATATGTTTCGAACAGCGCAAAGTCTGACGGGACAAATTTATAGATGCGGGTAATCTAATCATTCCTGCGTCTTCCCTGATAACCGGCGCATTGGCAAAAAAACTTTATACTTCGAGCAGTATCAGATTTTATTTTTGTCAAGTCAACTAGTTCACAAAGTTTCTTTTTATGTGAGGCTCATCACAAAACAATGCATATTCATTGAGGTAAGTCTCGTATTGGTAACACAAAATTGTTATCACAGAATTACCAGACTTTTATAATTGGACTAAAATCAACTCAAACTACTGCTTAATGCAATCTGAAGATATTAGCGAACAACCTGATTTAAACCTTTTACTGCTATAGAAATAATTTTTGTTGCTTTATCAAAAGTTCAAAACTCAATTTTTAAGTCAGCGTGATGTTAGATTGGTCAACCGGTCATGCTGTGATAATGTAAAGACTCAATCAAGGAGATAGATATGAAACTAACCGCGTTTATTTTGTCAATTTTAATGACCTTGGGTCTGGCTGCATGTAACACCATAGAGGGTGTTGGTGAAGATATGGAAGCTGCCGGTGACGCCATTGAAGATGAAGCCGAAGAATCGAAAAATTATTAATATTTAGCTCCGTCTTAACTTGAGTCTTTTGCAGTCTATTCCGATATGGGCTGCACATTCAGTAAATAATTACTCCGGACATTGCTATGACTGAGCCACGTACCGAAAAGTCTGAATTAGATGATGTAACATTGGCGCTTGCCGAACAGTTGTTTGATTTTGCGCGTCTGGGCGATGCCGAGAGTTTAAGTACGTCTATGAAAAAAGGCGTATCAGCTAACATTCGAGACGACAACGGCAACAGTTTGTTGATGCTGGCTAGTTACAACGGCCATATAGAGGCCAGCAAATTATTGCTCGAATTTGGTGCAGATCCCACCTTAACCAATAATAGTCAACAAACGCCCCTGACCGGTGCCGCCTTTAAGGGCTTTTCAGACATTGTAAAGTTGCTGATAAGCCATGGTGCTGATGTCAACGCTGTTACTCCTGATGGCAAAACGCCTTTAATGTTTGCGGCTATGTTTAATCATAAAGACGTAGTGGATTTACTGCTGGATAGTGGCGCCAATGCCTACGCTAAATCTGCAGATGATTTGACGGCACTGGCTTTAGCCAGAGCAATGGGTGCAGAGGCTGCTGCCCGACGTCTTGCCCAGCACGTCGAATTATTTTAGTCTGCGAGTTATGTTAACCGCGTCTCTGGGCGCGGTTTTTCGTTATTTACCTTTAGGTTTTTAATTAATCCCCATTCTGGAATGCCAGCCGGATATTTATCATAAAATAACCAGCTGACCCTTAACATGGAAAGCCAATGAGCGAGATGTTTACCGTTGAACAACTTGAAGCTGATTTTAATGAGGAGAATTCTGTCCTCAGTGCGCTTCGTAAAATCATCGGTCTGTTGCGTAATGGCGGTGAAAAAAATGCGTCTTCGCGCATGGACTCACTGCTGGCCTTGCTGGAAACTGAGCCGCAGCTTCGTCAATTAATTGGTAGCCGCTTTCATGGCTGGTTTGTCGAACAAAATCTTTACTCAGCTATTGTTAGCCTGGGGATCTTTTCCCGTCGTGGGTTCTTCAGTGAATTCATGACCCGGCTTTATGACAAATTAAACCCGCCGCCCCTGGATTTGGGTAACGCCAAAGATGTGCTGTCACTATTGTTTTACCAACGCACAGATAATGATTGGCTAAAAACCATCAGTGCAGAGCAATGGCTACAGTTGCACCGCTTATTAAGCCAAGATGTTGATCCTGATAGACTTCGTGACTCAATCGTGCATTTTAAGGAACAATGCCTGTATGCGATGGAAATGCTGGCGATTTGGGTTGCTGCCGAAGAGCTTGAACCTGAATTAATGCGCATTGATAAACGGCTGGTGGATAATGATTCGGCGTTTATCGTATTACAACGCGAATTGCAGCCGTTTGTGCAAAATATGACCCAGCGTTTTGAAGATGAAGCGATTGAGCGCTACAACCCGGATCATATCTGGGTAATGGTCGATCAGTGTCGTGAATTGGTACAGAGACTGCGTCGTCGCGGAGCCGGTGCGGCAGGTTCATCAATTTCGGTAGCACACTTATTGGAACGCCTCGAACAGACGCTGGAACGTATCGAAGAATTATTGACCATTCTGGGTGCTGAAGACCAACAGGAACAACAGACCTACTGTCTTTTGCTCTGGCAAAAGCTGATCCTCTCCACCACTGAAAAAAACAGTCTGAAGTCATTAGTGAAAAACAGCATCGGCATGTTGTCGCGCAGCATTACGCAAAACAAAAGTGACCATGGCGAGCATTATATTACCCGCGATAAATCAGCTTTTTTTGCACTCTTTCGTTCAGCTGCCGGCGCTGGTTTTATTGTCGCTTTGATGGCGCTTAATAAAATCCATATTGAAAGTTTAGGTTTTGATCAAGGTTTGAATACGCTATTGGTCAGTCTGAATTATGGACTTGGCTTTGTCATAGTACATATGTTGCATTTCACCATTGCCACGAAACAACCGGCGATGACGGCTGCCAATTTTGCCGCCGAAGTTGAACGCGGCGAAAACGGTCGTGCCGCCCATAAAAAACTTGCCAACTTGCTAATCGATGTAAATCGTTCACAATGGGCCGCGGTATGGGGCAATGTTACAACGGCTGTGTTATTTGCCAGTGTAATCGCAATATGCTGTTTAGTGTTTAGCAATGAGGTGTTGCTTGATGCCAAAACGGTTGACTATCAATTAAATGCAATTACGCCGATCGGCGGTATGGCCTTGTTTTATGCATCTATTGCTGGAATTTGGTTATTTTGCTCGGGGATTATCGCCGGTTATTTTGACAACCGTGCCGATTATTTAGAGTTACGCACAAGGCTGCGTTATCACCCACTCATCCGCGGCTGGGTGAAAGATTCCTGGCGCGAAAAATTCGGCAACTACATACATGAACATTACGGCTCATTAGCTGGTAACTTTTTCTTCGGCGTGCTGCTCGGTGTTACACCTTATATCGGTTATTTACTGAATTTACCGCTTGATATTAGACATGTATCGTTTTCGTCGGCAAATCTCGGCTATAGCACGTTCAGTTCATCATTAGGATTGCTTGAGTTTTTAATGTATCTAATGTGCGTGCTTTTAATTGGCTTTTTTAATCTCTGGGTTAGTTTCGCATTGGCATTAATAGTTGCCCTACGAGCCCGCGGCACCGAAATAAGTCGTTTGCCGGTATTATTACGCAGCATTTGGGATCAAGCCAAAGAAAACCCTATCAACCTGTTTTTCCCAGTCGGCATTGCGCAGCAAACCATTAAAGAAGCCCAGGAAGACTCGGATCCTAAATCAGGGAGCTAATCGTTGGCGAAGCCATTGACCGTCATCCTGCAGCCGGTACGCAATTCGATCATGGAGTCGCGATGCGCGCCCTTGCCAGAATTCCCAATAATCGGGCACAAGACGATATCCGCCCCAATGCGGAGGTCTCGGGGGATGCAGACCAAACTCCGCACCGTATTTTGCCGCGCGACTGATAATTGACTTGCGGCTTTCAATTACTTCGCTTTGTGGCGAGGCCCAGGCACCTACGCGACTAGCCAGAGGCCGGCTGCCAAAATAGGCATCGGATTCTGTTTCAGTAACTTTTTCTACCCGGCCTTCAATCCTTACCACGCGCTCTAGTTCGGGCCAAAAAAACTGTAATGCCGCAAATGGGTTGTTAGCCAGTGCCCGGCCTTTACGACTCTGATAATTGGTAAACCAAACAATGCCTGCTGCATCACAACCTTTTATCAATACTGGCCGGCAAGCGGGGCGACCATTCGCATCAACCGTTGCTAAAGTCATGGCATTTGGCTCATTAACGCCGCCCTTAATCGCCTCATTTAACCAAACTTCAAACTGCAGCAAAGGCTCGCTAGCCGCTTCCTGCTCGGCCAGTTCACCTAATTCATAATTCTTGCGTAAATCTGCAAGATGCTTATCTTTACTCATCTTATGCCTCACTCTGATGCTTTATCAGAGGCTGTTTTTTCCGAAAAATGCCAACTTTACCTGTCAACTATTGTCCATCAAATCGACTTTGTTAACAGCTGAATTTTATGAACGCATTTCGCCCGGAAAAATTGCTACACTCAAAATGGACGGCCGTCAGCCCTCAAAACAAAGAACGGCATTTTATCGTCAGCAAAATAACGGACGAAAAAAACCGCCACTGTCAGCTGGAAGCCATCTTAACAAAGCATAGATATATCATTGACTGGCAAAGTCTTCGGGATGAATCACAATGGTTGATGGGCTGGCATTAACTTGCACACAATCTATTTTTCATTAACATAATCCTTAAACAGACGTTTCTAACCACCATTGCTTCTGAGTTCAAGCTGATAACTGATGCTGGCTACTCTCGGCCAAGTAAGCATCGCTTAAGACATAAAAATTCATTCAATCGTTAAAAGCGATTATTACTTACGAAATTAAATGATTAAAACTGTCATTAAGCTATGTTATCTTCATTTCTGTAATGAGTGGCTGGCAGATAGCACAGCTTAAGAAATGATCTGACAAGGAGACACAATATGGGTCAACGAGAGCAAAACAGTATCGGTAAATGTCCGGTAATGCATGGTGGCATGACCGCGTCTGGTACGTCCAATACAGACTGGTGGCCGAGAAGCCTGAATCTGGATATTTTGCATCAGCACGATAGCAAGACTAATCCGATGGGTGAAGATTTTGACTATCGCGAACAGGTCAAAACACTGGATTTCAGAGCGCTTGAAAATGACATGCGCGATTTAATGACAAACAGTCAGGATTGGTGGCCGGCCGACTGGGGCCATTACGGCGGGTTGATGATTCGTCTGGCGTGGCACGCAGCAGGTAGCTACCGTCTGGCTGATGGCCGTGGTGGTGCCGGCACCGGCAGCCAGCGCTTTGCACCGCTGAACTCCTGGCCTGATAACGGCAACTTGGATAAGGCGCGCCGCCTATTGTGGCCACTTAAGAAAAAATACGGCAATAAAATCAGCTGGGCTGATCTGTTTATTCTAGCCGGCAACATTGCCTATGAAACCATGGGACTGAAAACTTTCGGTTTCTCTTATGGCCGTGCAGACATCTGGCACCCGGAAAAAGACATCTACTGGGGCGCCGAAAAAGAATGGTTAGCACCGTCTGACAGCCGCTACGGCAATGTCGAAAAGCCTGACACCATGGAAAACCCATTGGCTGCCGTGCAAATGGGTTTGATTTACGTCAACCCGGAAGGTGTCAACGGCCAACCGGATCCGCTGAAAACTGCCGGTCAAGTGCGGGAAACTTTCGCCCGAATGGCGATGAATGACGAAGAAACCGCTGCACTGACCACTGGTGGTCATACTGTCGGCAAATGCCATGGTAATGGCAGCGCTGATCTGGGCCCAGAACCAGAAGCTGCTGACGTGCACGAGCAAGGTTTTGGCTGGCATAACCCTAACTTGAATGGTAAAGCTGCCAATGCTGTCACTTCAGGACTTGAAGGCGCCTGGACCACCAATCCGACACAATTTGATATGGGCTATTTCAAGCTGTTGTTCGGTTATGAATGGGAGCTTAAAAAAAGCCGGGCTGGTGCTTGGCAGTGGGAACCCATCAACATCCGTGAAGAAGACAAACCGGTTGATGCCAGCGATCCGACGATTCGGCATAACCCCATCATGACCGATGCTGATATGGCTATGAAAATGGACCCGGCTTATCGGGCGATTTGCGAAAAATTCATGGCGGATCCTGAATACTTCCGAGATTGTTTTGCCCG
>DASSWO010000223.1:0-2791 GCA_035704795.1 Methylophaga sp.
GCCGCTATTTTTTTGCCACTTTTGCCGGGATGCCAGTAAGCCTATGATTTATCTTTGAAATACGCTTTTGGCACAGAAGCTGCTAATTGCTAAGCATCGTTAATTTATGGCAGGAGTCTGTCGATGGCAATCAACTTTGATAATGCATTGGGTATTCACGTTGATGCGTTGCGCGTACGCACGCAGCGGGCAGAAATGCTGGCGACCAATCTGGCCAATGTCGATACACCTAACTACAAAGCTAAAGATATTGATTTTCGTGAAGCCTTAAAAGCGGCAACTGATAATCAAAGCGGCAATCTTAATGCCACACACCAAAAACATTTTCAGATAGGTGCCAATAGTCCTGCTAACCCGCTGGTGCAATACCGGACAACGGTTCAGGACTCGCTGGATGGCAATACCGTGGATGAACAAATCGAACAGGCACAGTTTATGCAGAATGCTGTGCAGTATCAGGCAACGCTGGAGTTTCTCGGCGGTAAGTTCCAGAGCCTGACCAAAGCATTACGCGGAGATTAAACATGTCGTTATTTAATATTTTTGATATCGCCGGCAGTGGCATGAGCGCCCAGTCACTTCGGCTGAATACCACGGCCAGTAACCTGGCCAATGTCGACAGCGTCAGCAGCAGCTATGGCGAAACGTATCGTTCGCGGCAGCCAGTTTTTCAGACTGTACTGGATAACTTTGAACAGGGGTATAAACAAGGGTCGGTACAAGTGGCCGGTATTACTGAAAGTCAGGCGCCAGTACGGCAAGAATATAATCCGGCACATCCACTAGCCGATGAAAATGGCTATATCTACCATTCGAATGTCGATCCGATTGCCGAAATGGCCAATATGATGTCGGCGTCACGTTCATATCAAAACAACGTGGAAATCGCCAATACTTCTAAACAACTGTTGCTGCAAACCTTGCAGCTTGGCAAATAAAGGGAGATTTGCATATGGCTATTGATGGTGTTGGCAATAATCCTTATGCCTTTTTGAATGGTACGAAGTCAGCCGAAGACAGCAATAAAAGCAATAATCCGGGCCAATTGGCTATGGAAGATTTTATGTCGCTGATGACCACACAATTGCAAAACCAGGATCCGCTTAAACCCATGGAGAGTGGTGACTTTTTGGGACAAATTGCGTCATTCGGTACGGTCAGCGGTATCGCTGATTTACAGAATTCGTTTTCCAGCTTTGCCAGAGCAATGCAGTCGGATCAAGCCTTGCAAGGCTCGTCATTGGTGGGTCGCAGCGTATTGGTGCCGTCATCAATGGGCACAATGACCCCAGAGCAGCCGTTAAAAGGCCAGATCAATGTCGCCGAGCCGGTGACTGATTTGAAAGTACAGATCTACGACGAAGCTGGCACGCTGGTTAAAACCATTGATATGGGGTCAGCTTCGGGCTACACCAATTTTGTCTGGGATGGTTTGAATGAAGAGCAGCAGCCAATGCCGCCGGGTCTTTATCAGTTCCGGGCAACGGGTACGGTAAATGGTGATAACAATGCCTTTGCCACAGCAACCGTTGCAAGAGTGGACAGTGTTCTGGTGGGCTCAGGCAGTCAGGGTTTAACAGTCAATTTGGCAGGCATCGGTTCAGTGCCATTTAACGAAGTACAAGAAATTATCTAAGGAGTATGGGCTATGTCATTTAGTACAGCATTAAGTGGTTTGAATGCGGCAACAGCCGATCTCAATGTCAAATCCAATAATATTGCCAACGTAAATACCACGGGCTTTAAACAATCGCGTGCTGAATTTGGTGACGTGTTTGCCGTCTCTGCATTTGGCACGACGAGTAAAACCGCTACGGGTAATGGTGTTGTCCTGCAAAACGTTGCCCAGCAATTTAACCAGGGTAATCTGGAATTTACCGATAACTCGCTGGATCTCGCGATTAGTGGTGAGGGTTTCTTTGCTTTGGCGCCTGAGCTCGGTAGTGGCGAGGTGATTTACACCCGAGCCGGTGAATTTAACGTCAACAAAGATGGTTATGTGGTCAGTAACGAAGGCTGGTTTTTAAGAACTTTCCCAGTCGATTCGCAAGGGAATATTGCGGCAACCAGTATGACGGCAACCGGTCCGATTCAGTTACCGCCTTCAGTGGGTGCGCCTGAACGGACAACGCAATTAACCATTGCCACTAATTTGCCTTCAAATGCTGATCCCATTATTGATGATGCTGCAGTGCCTCCGGGCATTTTGTCCATTGATCCAGCCGATGCTAATAGCTATAACTTTTCAACATCAGCAACCATTTTTGATTCATTAGGTAATGAACATGTTTTGACGACCTATTATCAAAAAATTGATGCAACGGCAGATGATGGTGGAACAGCTGTTGGCGATAATCAATGGCAAGCAGCAGTTTTTGTTGATGGCGCTGATGTCGTTGGGGGCACAGCAGGCACACCATTCGAACTTGAATCCAATATTCGCGTAGCATTCACACCGGATGGCAGATTGGATTCGGTTAATCCAACACCACTGGAAGTCGCTTTTGATGCCGATGGGGTTGGTGGTTTTGAATGGACCAGTGGTGCTGATGGCCAATTGGTTAATATTTCTTTGGCAGGTTCGACACAAAACTCAGGTCCATTTAATGTTGGTGCCTTAACTGTAAACGGTTTTCCAACTGGCCGTTTGACTGGTGTAGATGTCAGTGATGAAGGTTTGATTAGGGCTACTTACAGTAATGGTCAAGCCGTGCCTATCGGTAAAATTGCTTTAGGTAACTTTGCCAATCCACAGGCATTGAACAAGATCGGTAACACCGCCTGGCGCGAG
>DASSWO010000285.1:0-7058 GCA_035704795.1 Methylophaga sp.
ATTGAATATCGGCAAGATGTTATCGACGTTGCGCAAAATTTTTTCGGTGTCCCTGACAACGATCCGCGGTTGACCATTTTGCAGGGTGACGGCTATCAATTAGTCAGTGAGATTTGTTATCGGGGCGAACAGCAATTCGATTTATTACTGGTCGATGCTTACGATCATGAAGGTATGGCACAAAGTATTGGGGCGCAGATCTTTTTTGATGCTTGTACGGGGGTCTTATCAGCGGAGGGGGTGATGAGTATTAACCTCTGGGGCAGTGACCGACCATCATTTAATTTGACGATGCAGCGCATTAATCAAAGTTTTAATGATCAAAGCCTGATATTACCTGTCGCAGATAAGGGCAATGTCATTGGCCTTGCGTTAAAACAAGTGGTAAATCCTTCCCAATTGAAAAAGCTGCGTTCATTGGCAGAGCAATTAGAAGATAAACTGCAGACCAGCTTGCCACAGTCATTACAGCAGTTGATTCGTCAGAACCAGTCTTTTTTAACACGATTATTCCTTTAAAAAATATAATATTAGACGTGACATTTGATGCTATATATGACAAAAATACTGGCCATCAGCTTGTTTAAGGTCAGATGATTATGTGGCGTGTATTTATCTTACTGCTTTGTATGGCGCTCAGCCTACCCGCTGCCGCATCCGGTGATGGTATTGAGATCATTATTATCCGCGACCAGAATAAATTGCTGATTAAAAAAGATAACCGTACTATCAAAACCTTCCGAGCTGCCTTTGGTAGTGGTGGCAAACAAGCCAAAGTCCGTGAAGGTGATCGCAAAACCCCTAAAGGTCATTACCGCATCTACGAAGTACGTAGCAGCGATAATTTTCATACTTTTATGCAACTTAATTATCCGAATATGGAAGATGCCAAACGGGCGTTGAAGTCAAATTTGATTAATCGTACCCAATATCGCCGGATACTAGGTGCCCATCTATATGAAGAATTGCCACCGCAAAATACCGTGCTAGGCGGCATGATTGGCATTCACGGTATTGGTGTCGAAACGCGGAATAAAGTTAAAATTCACCAAATGACTAACTGGACCAAAGGCTGTATTGCGCTGCGTAACAGTGAAATCGTGGAACTCAGCAAATATGTCAGTCACGGTACGCCGGTGATTATCGTTGATAGCTTGCCGGAGCTTGCCGCTTACCGCGAAGACTGATTTTGCAAAGCGGTTTTGGCCACAGAATGTTAGAATAAGCCTTTGATTTTTTAGCAAGGGTTTGTTTGTCTCTCAACCCCATCTCTGTTGTGAACTGAAAAAGCGCCAATCAAGGCGCGAGAAGTGAAGTTTAGTCATTCTAAATAAACGACGAGCAACGCAGAGTGGCGCTTTTTCAGTCACAACCCGAAGGGCTGGGACTATTTTTGTGCCCAGCTGCGTTGTCAATCACTAATGTAGAGTTACTACACTGCACGATTTCTGCCTTGCCGGACACAAAAATAGCCGCCAGCAGTGGTGGTGTTGAAAGATAAACAAACCTTCGAGGGCCTATGCACACTGCTCCTGATATTTTTTCCTACCGCAAACACTGGGCACAGCGTTTTGGTGTTGCCAAACAATTGCCAATGAGCCGCGCCGAAATGGAAGCGCTCGGTTGGGATAGTTGCGACATAATTATCGTCACCGGCGATGCCTATGTTGATCATCCCAGTTTTGGTATGGCGTTAATTGGCCGCTTGCTGGAAGCGCAGGGTTTTCGGGTCGGTATTATTGCCCAGCCGGACTGGACCAGCGCCGAAGACTTCAAAAAACTGGGTAAACCCAATTTATTCTGGGGTGTGACCGGCGGCAATATGGATTCCATGGTTAATCGTTACACATCGGATAAAAAAATCCGTCGTAATGATGCCTATACAGCAGGTGGTGAGGGCGGTAAACGTCCGGATCGCAGCGTCGTGGTGTACAGCCAGCGCTGCCGTGAAGCACATAAAGATGTGCCAATTATTATTGGTGGTATTGAAGCCAGCCTGCGTCGTATTGCCCATTATGATTATTGGTCAGAAAAAGTTCGTCGCAGCGTCATTATGGATGCCAAAGCCGATTTACTGGTGTATGGCAATGGTGAACGTCAGGTAGTGGAAATCGCGCATCGTTTGGCCGCTGGCGAACCGGTTAAAGATCTTATCGATATTCGTGGTACGGCTTATTTAACCAAACAAAGTCGCCGTGAAGGCTGGTGGGAGAAAGATTCCACCAGTATCGATACCCCCGGTAAACTGAATCCGCCGATTGATCCTTATCAAATGCAAACAGCGGAAACCTGCGAAACCGCTCAGGCGGAAACTGCTGAGCAAACCCCGGTTGAGCCGAAAACCAATGTGATTAAAATTCACCGGGTGTCACCGCGCAATGCCGATAAAACGGTAATTCGCTTGCCGGCCTATAATCAGGTTAAAGACGATCCGATTATCTATGCGCATACCTCGCGGATCCTGCACTTGGAAACCAATCCGGGCAATGCCTTAGCGCTGGTGCAGCAACATGATGAATATGACGTTTGGCTGAACCCACCACCAATCCCGCTGACCACGCAGGAAATGGATGCGGTGTTTGATTTGCCTTATAGCCGGATACCGCATGTCCAATACGGCAAAATGAATATTCCAGCTTACGAAATGATTCGTTTTTCGGTCAATATCATGCGTGGTTGTTTTGGCGGCTGTACCTTTTGTTCGATTACTGAACATGAAGGCCGGATCATTCAAAGCCGCAGCGAAGACTCGATTATCAAAGAAGTCGAAGCGATTCGTGATACCACGCCCGGCTTCACCGGTATTATTTCTGATCTGGGCGGGCCGACAGCCAATATGTATCGCCTTGCCTGTAAGAGTGAAGAAATTGAAGCCAGTTGCCGGCGCTTGTCCTGTGTCTATCCCGGCATTTGTAAAAACCTTAATACCGACCATACACCGCTGATTAATTTGTATCGGCGTGCCCGAAAACTGCCGGGGATTAAGAAGATTCTGATTGCCTCAGGTCTGCGTTATGACCTGGCGGTGGAATCACCGGAATACGTGAAAGAACTGGTCACCCATCATGTCGGCGGTTATTTGAAGATTGCGCCGGAACATACCGAAGATGGGCCGTTGTCACAGATGATGAAGCCGGGCATCGGCAGTTACGACAAATTCAAGCAGATGTTTGAAAAATATTCCAAAGAGGCCGGTAAAGAACAGTATTTAATTCCGTACTTTATTGCTGCGCATCCCGGCACCACCGATGACGATATGCTGAATCTGGCTATCTGGCTGAAAAGCAATGGCTTTAGGGCCGATCAAGTTCAGGCCTATTTGCCGTCGCCGATGTCTGCAGCGGCAGCCATGTATCACTCAGGTAAAGACACTTTGCATAAAGTGCGTCGTGATGGTGGCGACATTACTGTGCCGAAAGGCCTGAAAAAACGTCGCTTACATAAAGCCTTTTTGCGCTATCACGATCCAGAAAACTGGCCGATGTTGCGTGAAGCTTTGAAATCGATGGGCCGTGCCGATTTAATTGGCAATGGTAAAAAGCATTTGATCCCGACGTTTCAGCCCGCAGGCACTGGTGAAAAAGGTGAAGGCCGTCGTATCAGCCGTAAAGCGGTTACTCCGGCAATGGCAGCCAAGCAATTTCGTACCCAGCATGTGCGTGGTAAAAGCGGCAAAACACCGGCGAAACGCAGTCGTAAAAGATAACAGCGTTCAACGCCGGGCCAGCGCTTCCAGCCGTTCCAGTTCGGTATCCAATGGTGTTTCGGCTAAAGTTTCACCGGCGCGCTGATACCAATAACTGGCATTGCCAAGATCGCCTTCCTGCCGATGTAAGAATCCGTGGATCAAACAGGCCAGTGGATCGTTACTGGTCTGGATGAGTTCATGCGCTTGTTGCCAGTCATTATCGCGAATGTAGGCAATTGCTTGTTGGTGGATTTGTGCCATAAGTCCCCCTAACGGTCAGGGACTTATTGTAACCTTATTGCCAGCTGGTACTACCCAGCATCAACAGACTGCCGATAATAGCGAAAGGCGAAGTGATAACTACAAACACTAAACGCAACAATTCGCGGCACACATAAATTGAATCGATAATAAACGCCATGGTCGCCTCCTAGGCCTTGTTGATTCTTCAGCTCACAACAGAGGCGGAGATGAAAGATCAACAAGCCCCAGCAGCAAGTGCTTGAATTATAATGCCCGACTGTGACTTACCCATGACAGCGAAATGACTGACTGATGAATTTACTTGCTTTAGATACCTGTACCGAAAACTGCAGTGCTGCTCTGATGATTGAAGACAAGGTGTTTGCGGTCAGCGAAATCACCCAACGCGGTCACTCGGAACGTATATTGGGGATGCTTGATACATTATTTGAGCAAGCTGGCAGTGAATTATCGGCCATGGATGCATTGGTATTTGGCCGCGGCCCTGGTTCTTTTACCGGTGTGCGGGTCGGTGTTGCGGTCGCGCAGGGCATTGCCTTTGCTCAGAACTTGCCGGTGGTACCAGTATCAACATTAGCTGCCGTTGCCCAGGCGGCTTATTCTAAACATGGCGTGACAAACATCAGTGTGGCGATGGATGCCCGAATGGGCGAGGTCTATCAGGCTGATTTTGTCATTGAAAATGGTCTGGCAGTCGCGCATTCAGATGAGCGGGTAATCGCACCGGAAAATGTGAAACCGTTTGATGATCGACACTGGTTTGGTGCCGGCAGCGGCTGGGCTGAATTTCAACAGTTACTGACCGATAATTTTGCAGATCAATTACTGGCCATGGACAGCGATATTTATCCCAGTGCTGAAGCCATGTTGCCTTTGGCTCAAGCATTGTTGGCAAAAGGTGAACAGGTGCCAGCACATCAGGCATTACCGGTCTATTTGCGTAACAATGTCGCCAAAAAGAAGGGTGAACAATAGTGGTCGATAAAGCCGATAACATTTACGCGTCACCGCTGGAAAAAATGGTCGATTTTCGTTTTGATGAGCGGGTCGCTGATGTGTTTCCCGATATGATCCAGCGTTCGGTGCCGGGATACGGCACCTTAATTACCAATATCGGCATTATCGCCGGCCACTATGCCCAGAATGACAGTGATTGTTTTGATTTGGGGTGTTCACTGGGCGCGGTCACATTGTCGATGCGCCAGCGTATTAAAGCTGCCAATTGCCGGATTATTGCCATTGATAATTCAGCGGCGATGATTGAGCGCGCCGAGCGGATAATGGCTGCAGATAATAACCGTGTGCCGGTTGATTTGCGCCACGAAGATATCAAAGACAGTGTTATCAAAAACGCCTCAGTAGTGGTGATGAACTTCACGCTGCAATTTATTGCGCCGGATCTGCGTGATGATTTGATAAAGAAAATTTACAACGGTTTAAAACCCGGCGGCGTGTTGATTATTTCCGAAAAATTGGCCTTTGCGGATAATCGCAGTCAACAGTTACAGCAACAGCTGCATTTAGATTTTAAGCGCGCTAACGGCTACAGCGATCTGGAAATCAGCCAAAAACGTAACGCCTTGGAAAATGTACTGATCCCGGAAACGACAAAGGCCCATCACCAGCGTTTTCAGGCTGCTGGTTTTTCGCAAATCGAGCAATGGTTTCAGTGTTTTAATTTCGCTTCTTTTATTGCAATCAAATAATGGTTTATCAACAATTCTACGACTGGCTCGATAGCGTCGGTCAGACCGAGTGGCGCCAGCAATTACAACAGCAGGTAGCGGATAAACTGCATCCCGAGCGGCATGGCAAAATGCCGATGTGGCAGCAGGCACTGGCCGATTTGCCAACGATAACGCCTTCAGTCATTGAGCTACGCGATAAAGTGCAAATAGGGACTGAGGCCGATTTGCAGGATTTTTCGCCGGCAACATTGACCGAACTGCTCAAACAATTTCATCCCTGGCGTAAGGGGCCTTATGACTTATTCGGTATTCATATCGATACCGAATGGCATTCTGACTGGAAATGGGATCGGGTACTGCCGCATATATCGGCTTTAAAAGACAGAGTGGTATTGGATGTCGGCGGTGGCAATGGTTACCACGGTTGGCGAATGGTTGGGGAAGGCGCCAGAATGGTCATGGGTATTGACCCGACCTGGGTATTTGCCATGCAGTACCAACTTATCCAGCAATTTGTTCAAAGCCAGCAACATTTTGTGTTACCCATTGGTATCGAACATATGCCGGCCAATTTGCAGCTGTTTGATACGGTGTTTTCAATGGGGGTGTTGTATCACCGCCGCTCGCCGTTAACGCATTTAATGGAATGCCGGCAATGTCTTAAACCCGGTGGTGAATTGGTGCTGGAAACTCTGGTGATTGATGGCGAATTAGGCAAAACATTGATGCCGGAGCAGCGCTACGCCAAGATGAACAATGTCTGGTTTATTCCATCGGTATCGACCATGGAATTGTGGTTACGAAAATGTGGCTATAAAAATGTGCGCTGTGTAAATGTTGCGAATACGACTGTTGAAGAGCAGCGAGCTACAGATTGGATGACCTTTGAATCATTGGCTGATTTTCTGGACCCGCAGGATAATACTAAAACGATTGAAGGTTATCCCGGCCCACGTCGTGCAGTGTTTATTGCTGACGCACCCAGATAATCAAAAGGCCATGACATTGGGTGAAACTGAAATCCATTTGCCGCTGCGATGTTGACAGGCATCCAACGGTTTAATTTCCTGCTCATTGCCTTTGATAATCGTCAAATTATAAGCGAGGCAAGGATAACTGCCGTAGGTATAACTGCGTTTGATATCAATTTGATAGGCAATTCCGGTGTTATCATTTTGCCAAGCATGACTGGTTTCATCTTGTTGGCTGGAGAGAATCTGCTGGGTACGTTCCAGGTCTGGATTGGTCATAGCAGTATCCGTCTCGATACCCGCTTCAACCCCTGCCAGTAAGTCCAATGAAGCCTGCACCTGAGGCAAAAAAAGACTTAAACACAGCAAAACTCCGCAAGTGCTGAAATGCTTGGTTATCAATATCTTTTCCGTCGTTAGCATCTGGTTACTTATTTAAAACTTATC
>DASSWO010000092.1:0-7872 GCA_035704795.1 Methylophaga sp.
ATGAAGATAAGGTCAGTAATGTTGCCAAACTTAATGTTGTTATTGTTTTTTTCATCACAGCACACTCCTCTTGTCAGCTGTTGATTGCAGAATAGCAATCTCAAACTGAACTATGACTGAATGCTGTGTAAATTTGCGTTAGGTTTTTTAAATTTATTTCAAGACGTTAGATCAACACTCAGCCCATTGTTTTTCAAGGCGTTTGCTTGAGACCGGATAGGCAGTACCTACTTCCTGAGCAAATACTGAAATCCGGAATTCTTCAATCATCCAGCGATATTGCTGACGCGCATCCGACGGCGCCCGGTGCAGATGTTGTAAATAACGCCGCCAGTGGGGGGCGATTTCATTTTGTCGTTGCCGGTCTTTGGCCGGATCGGTTTTTAATTTATCAAGGCGCAGACCTATCGCCTGAAAGTAGGCGGGCAGCCGTTTCAGCGCACTGTCTGGCAAGTCATGAACAAATCCCTGATAAAGCAAATGTTGTAATTGATCACGAATATCCTGCACTGCATGCATCGCCGCCATCGGTAAATTACCAGACAAGCGTTTGGCGATCGCGTGATATTCCTTTAACGCAGTGGCAATAACGGCTGCCAGATCGGTCGCGGTATTAATTAAATGCCGGCGTTCATCAGCCAGCCGCTGTTCAAAAGCTTGCGGACTGCGAGGCCATGGTTTGTTGAGCAAAAAGCAGCGATCAAAGGCCACCTGGATCAGATCGTTTTTTAACTGTTCGCACGGTGTTAAATCACTGTGCTTATCATCATAAGGCGAGGGCGGCACATTGGCATATTGAAGGCACAAGGTTTTGATATCCGGCAAATGCTTTTGCAAGTATTTAACCGTATCTTTTTCAGCAAGCATAAACAGCCGGCGCAGCCCCCTAAAGGTTTGTGTATCGGCCTGAGCCTGGGTATCCAGCAGCGTTAAATCAACATGATCTTGTTTATCAATCAGCGCCGGGTAGGCGGTGATTTCGATACCATTTTGTTGCAGCACGATATGCTCAGGTAAGTCGCCGAACATCCAATCAACCAGACCGGTTTTTTCATAATCACTGTCCGGCATTTGCCGGAAACTGTCAGCGGCTTGTTTGGCCCAGTCATTTTTCAGTTGTGTTAAATCGCGGCTTTCGTCGAGCAGTTTGCCGCTTTCATCAACCAGCCGGAAATTCATCTGCAAATACAGCGGCAACTCTTCCAACCGCCAGTCATCAGGTTTGATATCAACGCCGGTTAATTTGCGAAGCACGTCACTCAGCGCTGGCAACAAAGCGCCTTGATCCGGAGACATCAACTCCAGTGCCCGATCGGCATATTGCGGCACTGGAATAACATGCCGGCGCAATGATTTGGGCAGGGATTTAAGCAGGAAGATGACTTTATCGCGAAGTAGCCCCGGCACCAGCCATTCATAGCGCTCAGGTTGCGTCTGGTTCAACAATGACAATGGAATGGTCTGGGTAATGCCATCTTGTTGTTGTCCCGGCTCAAAATGGTAAGCCAGCGGCAGGGGTACCCGATTGACCAGTATTTGATCCGGATAAGCATCGACCGTAACCTGATCAGCCTCATGCTGCATCAATGCCTCACGGGTCAGAAACAGCAGATTGGGATCTTTTTGCTGGGCTTTTTTGCGCCAGCGTTCAAAACCCGCACCATTGACAATATCTGAAGGGACTTGCTGCCGGTAAAACTCAAACAACGCATCATCATCAACCAGTACATCACGGCGTCGTGATTTGTTTTCAAGAATGGCGATATCTTCGACTAATTGCTGGTTATGCTTAAAAAACGGTGCATTACAATTGAAGTCACCGGCCACTAACGCCTGACGAATAAAAATCTCATTGGATAACGCCCGATCTATCGGCCCAAAATGTACCTTGCGGCGGCTGACAATCGGCAAGCCATATAAAGAGACGCTTTCAAAAGCGACGACTTGCGCCGGTTTTTTTTCCCAATGCGGATCGCTGTATTGACGATTGACCAAATCACCGGCGACCGGCTCAATCCATTCCGGTTCAATTTTGGCAACAATGCGCGCATACAGCTGACCGGTTTCGACCAGTTCGGCGGCCATGATCCATTTGGGGCCTTTTTTATGTAACGTCGAGCCTGGGAAGATTTTCAGTTTTAAATTACGGGCACCGGTATAGCTGTGCTGGTCGGCTTTGCTGGCGATATTGCTTAATAAACCGCTGAGCAGCGCCAGATGGATAGCCATGTAGTCAGCGGGCTGCTGATTGGGCTTAAAGCCCATCTGGGTAACTTGTACATGTAGCTGCTGGTAAATATCCAACCATTCACGCAGCCGCAGAAAAGACAGGAAGTTTTCTTTACAAAAGCGGCGTAACTTATTCTGGGATAAATGTTTTTTCTTATCATGATACAGCGCCCACAGCTTTAAAAATGCCAGAAAGTCACTGCGTTCATCCTGGTATTTTTTATGAGCTTCATCGGCGGCCTGTTGTTTATCCATCGGCCGTTCACGCGGATCCTGAATGCTTAAGGCACTGGCAATGATCAGCACTTCTTCCAGGCTATTCTGTGTTTGTGCTGCTAGCACCATCCGGGCTATCCGCGGATCAATCGGCAGTTTGGCCAGCTGTTGGCCAATCTCGGTGATTTGTCTTTGCCGGTTTACAGCGCCCAATTCTTCTAACAGCCGGTAACCGTCGTTAATCATTTTCGGTGGCGGCGGATTGATAAACGGAAATTTAGCCGGATCGCCAAGCTTCAATGCGGTCATTTGTAAAATTACCGAAGCCAGATTGGTGCGCAGAATTTCTGGATCGGTAAATTCCGGCCGGGCTTTAAAGTCATCTTCATCATAAAGCCGGATACAAACGCCGGCAGCAACCCGGCCACAACGGCCCGAACGTTGATTGGCGCTGGACTGGGAGATTTTTTCAATTGGCAGGCGCTGTACTTTATTCCGAACGCTGTAGCGGCTAATCCGCGCCAGCCCCGGATCCACGACATAACGAATGCCGGGAACGGTCAGTGAGGTTTCAGCAACATTGGTGGCCAACACGATACGCCGTGGACCGCCGGTTTTAAACACCCGGTTTTGTTCGGTAGCGGATTGCCGGGCAAATAACGGCAAAATCTCTGTGTTTGGCGGATGATGTTTGCGCAGCGCTTCGGAGACATCACGGATATCACGCTCGCCTGATAAAAACACCAGTACATCGCCAGGACCTTCCTTGCACAGTTCATCGACGGCAACCACGATGCCTTCGATAAAATCATAATCTTCGCTATCTTCATCCTGACTTATCAGTGGGCGATAACGGATATCTACCGGATAGGTACGGCCACTGACTTCAATGATCGGCGCATCTTCAAAATGCTCAGAAAATCTTGCTGTATCAATGGTTGCCGAGGTGATAATCAGCTTTAAATCAGGCCGTTTTGGCAGCAGTTGTTTTAAGTAGCCGAGCAGAAAATCAATATTCAGACTGCGCTCATGGGCTTCATCGATAATGAGGGTGTCGTATTGATTAAGAAACTTATCGTTCTGGGTTTCAGCAAGCAAAATACCGTCAGTCATCAGCTTGATATAGCTGCGATCTGCGCGTACTTGATCATGGAATCGGACTTTATAGCCAACCGTTTCGCCGATAGTGGAATCCAGTTCTTCAGCAATACGGGTCGCGACGGTACGGGCGGCAATCCGCCGTGGTTGGGTATGACCAATCAGACCACTGACACCGCGGCCAAGATCCAGACAAATCTGTGGTAATTGCGTCGTTTTACCGGAGCCAGTTTCACCGCAAAGGATAATGACTTGATTTTCATCGATGGCCTTGGCGATTTCTGCTCGCCGGGCAATGACCGGCAAATCAGCATCTAGTTTGGGTTTGGGGAGGTTGCTACGCCGGGTCTGGTAGCGCGCCGCAGAAGCAGTGATTTGCTGCGATAGTTGATCCAGTCTTTTGGTATCTGGCGGTGTTTGTTGCTTTAAAGCCTGGAAGTTGCGGCGCAGCCGATGTCTATCAGCGAGCATTGTGCCAGACAGCATTTGTTCGAGTTGTTGTAGCGTTGATGCGGTCAAGAGCGAAACCTGTCAGCTAAAAAATTGGGCAATTTAGCCGGCATAGTATAAAGACATTTGCCATGGCTGTTAGCCAATGCCAGACAAAATAAAACCCGCCGGGCAAAACCACGACGGGTTTATTGATGTCAGCAGTAATTAACAGCCGCTATTATCAATGCTGCCGTCGGGCATCGTCGTATCACAAAGAACAATGCCGCGGACACTGGTACCTTCCATTGATGCGCCGGTTAAATCAGCACCGCTAAGATCACTAAAAATCATCTGGGCGCCATCTAAATTAGCATTCCTCAGATTAGCATCAACTAAATGCGTGTAATCCATTAAAGCACCTTGCAGTTGGGCCCCTTCAAGATTAGCGCCATGCATTTCGGAATGCGTAAACCAGGCGCCTTGTAACTGACTGTTTTGAAGATTAATGCCCTTCAGATTGGATTCACTCATATCGGCGCCTTGTAAATCATGATCTGCAAGGGGCGCCTCGTTGAGTGTGCAATGATGGCATTGATTTTCTTTCAGTAATCTCTTCAGATAAATTTCGTCATAAGCCATTACACTGGTACTGACCAATAATGTCATCATTAACAATACTGATTTCATGCTGATTCTCCGACTTTAAATTAACGGCTTTTTTGCCAGCCGCCATGAAAGAACTGTTCAGCCAATGGACGGCGCTGGCGCGGTTTTAGTTCCCCTTCAAGTTGTTCCGGGGTCAAATCGTCAAGCGGTGCTGCATGTCCAATCGCAATCATTGACCATAAATGTAAGTCGCCTGGCAGGCCAAAAGTTTTACGTATTTTTTCACCGTCAAAACCACCCATTTGATGCGACATCAGTCCCATGGCCGTGGCTTGCAAACATAAACTGAGACTGGCAGCGCCGGTATCATAACCACTCCAGCGATTAGAATCATCCTTTTGTCTAAACGCATCTACAGATGCAGCTAAAATCAATACGGGTGCATTTTTAGCCCATTTTTGATTGCCTTCAGCTAAACAATCAAAGGCTTGTTGCCAATTGTCGGCATCATGATTGCGATCCCAGATAATATAGCGCCATGGTTCATCACCAAAACAACTGGGTGCCCAGCGCGCCGCTTCGGTCAGCGCGGTGATTTCCGCTTCCGTGACCGGTGTCTCTGCATCATAAGCCCGGCCACTCCAACGTTCTGCAATGACTTTTTCGATAGGTACTTCGGTATCTGCTGGTTTTTGAATCATGGGACCTCTCGTTTAATTGATTAAGGTAAGCTGATTTTTGGTTTTTCGGCAGGCCGGTAAAAACCACCAATATGACCAATGACCATCACCAAGTCAGCGCCTGTTTGTTCGGCAATCTGATCGAGCATTTGTTTCCGATCTGCGCGTTCCTGACCGCTGACACGCACTTTAATCAATTCATGATGACTGAGTGCCTGCTCGATTTCATTGAGTACGTTGGGCGTCAAACCGCTATTGCCAATCATTACCACTGGTTTTAACGGATGGGCGAGGCCTTTTAAATAGCGCCGTTGTTTGTCATTCACTGCCATGGAAGTGTCACCTGTATTAAAATGCGCCGATTATATCAGGATAGCTGTATGGCTTTAACGAAAGATAAACAAGCCCTAAATAAGTTCACTGTCACCGCTGCGCGTGGCATGTTGCCGTTGCTGACGGCTGAATTAGAGCAACTTGGCATCCAACAAATCAAACATGAAGCGGGCAGCGTACGTTTTACCGGCACACTGAAACAAGCTTATGAAGTGTGTTTATGGTCGCGTGTTGCTGTACGGGTGTTAATGCCGATTGCGCATTTTGGCGCAGAAACGCCCGAGCAACTGTACACCGGCATACAGACCCTTGATTGGTCACAACATATTGCTGCAGAAGACGCCACACTGGCGATCGATTTCAACAGTTTTCGCTCAAAAATTCATCATACCCAGTATGGCGCACAGAAAGTTAAAGACGCCATTGTTGACCAATTGCGTGACAAATTTGGTCAACGGCCGTCAGTAGATTTATTTCAGCCGGATCTGCGAGTTAATGTTTATCTGAAACATAATCAGGCCATCGTCAGCATCGATTTATCGGGTGATAGCTTGCATAAACGTGGCTATCGGGTGCAACAAACTGAGGCACCACTTAAAGAAAACCTGGCTGCGGCTATTTTATTAACCGCTGAATGGCCGAATCTGGCGCGGCAAGGCTGGGGATTGGTTGATCCGATGTGTGGTAGCGGCACCTTTTTGATTGAAGCGGCGATGATGGCCGCCGATATTGCCCCGGGTTTAAATCGCAACTATTTCGGCTTTTTGTATTGGCCACAGCATGATAAAGGGGTTTGGCAGCAGCTAAAGGCCGATGCCGAACGCCGGCGTTTAAGTGGATTGGCGCGTTTACCGGTGATTTCTGGAGGTGATGAAGATCCCAAAGCGGTTGCCGCGGCTCAGGCCAATATTGCGGCGGCAGGATTAGCCGATCGGATTGAAGTCAGTGAACGGCGTTTGCTGGATTGGACTGCCGTCAGCCGGCAATTACCGGGACAGGGGTTACTGGTTTGCAATCCGCCTTATGGTTCGCGGATGGGCAATGTCAGGGATCTGCATTTTCTCTACGAAAGTATCGGCAATATTTTGCAGGAAAATCTGCCAGCCTGGCGATGCGCCATCATTACCGACAATGCCAGTCTGGGCAAATTTACCGGCCTGACGCTGTTTGATCAGGTGCCATTCGATAATGGGCCGATCGAATGTGAAGTTCTTTACTACCGAGCCATTAAAGCCAAACCCCAAGTAGTTCAAAAACGGCCCACTTCAGCGTGGCCACAAGCTGAAAAAGATGTATCTGAAGATGAGCAAACGCCAGTAGCAACGCCTGCAGTGACACTATCTGAAAATGCGCAGATGTTTGCCAATCGATTGCAAAAAAACTTTAAACACTTAGCCAAATGGGCGCGCAAACAGGATTTAGACTGTTATCGGGTTTATGATGCCGATTTGCCGGATTATGCCGTTGCTATCGATATTTACGGCGACAAAGTGCATGTACAGGAATACGCACCACCATCACAAATTGATCCACTCAAAGCCAGTCAGCGTCTGGATGATGTAATGCAGATTGTCCCGGAGATTTTGAGCGTTAAACCACAACATGTGGCGCTTAAATTACGCCAGCGGCAACGTGGCAGTAATCAGTACGAAACTCAGGCAGCGTTGAAACAACGATTTTCCGTTAATGAAAACGGGCTGCAATTTTGGGTGAATCTGACGGATTATTTAGATACCGGTTTGTTTCTCGATCATCGTCTGACCCGGCAGTACTTACTGAAAAATGCCCGCGGTAAACGCTTTCTGAATTTGTTTGCTTATACCGGCAGCGCTACTGTTTATGCGGCGGCGGGCGGCGCAACGTCAAGTTTAACGGTAGACATGTCGAATACTTATCTGCAGTGGGCGCAGGATAATTTACACCTGAATCGGCTTGATAGTGCCAAGCATCAACTCCAGCGCGCCGATGTGCTGGTCTGGTTGGATGAAGCGGTGCAACAGCAGCTGCAATTTGACTTGATTTTTGTTGATCCACCGACGTTTTCCAACTCGAGCAAAATGGCTGAAGTATTTGATGTGCAGCGGGATCATGTCGTCATGCTGGACAAAATCGGTCAGTTATTGAGTAAAGGCGGTCAAATCGTATTTTCCACCAATCGCCGAGATTTTAAACTGGATACTCTGGCGCTCAGCCATTTTTCAATAAACGATATCAGCAAAGCAACGTTACCCGCTGATTTTGCGCGAAACCCAAAAATTCACTATTGTTGGACGCTGGA
>DASSWO010000093.1:0-5630 GCA_035704795.1 Methylophaga sp.
GCCGCTAATGCCTGCAAAATCGCCAAAAGCTGATCATGTGAAACGTTGCCAAGCATTTGATGCACACTGTCGGCATTGACCTTGCCATCACCAAAACCTATCGCCTGATCCAGCAAGCTCAATGCATCACGCATACTGCCATCAGCGGCATGAGCGAGTTGTTGCAGTGCTTCAGTTTCAAATGCGATCGTTTCTTTGTCAAGAATATCAGCAAGATGATCGGTAATCTGTTTGACCGTTAAACGACGCAGATTAAATTGCAGGCAGCGTGACAAAATGGTCACCGGCAATTTTTGCGGATCGGTGGTGGCGAACAGAAATTTTACGTGTGGTGGTGGTTCTTCGAGGGTTTTTAGCAGCGCATTAAAACTACTGGTGGACAGCATATGCACTTCGTCGATCAGATAAACCTTATAACGGCCACGACTGGGGGCATATTGCACATTATCGAGCAATTCGCGGGTGTCATCGACTTTAGTGCGAGAGGCAGCATCGACTTCTATCAAGTCGACAAACCGGCCGGCATCAACTTCCTGACAACTGCTGCATTCTCCACAGGGGGTTGCGCTGACGCCTTGTTCACAATTCAGGGATTTGGCGAGGATACGTGCCAGTGTGGTTTTGCCTACGCCGCGGGTACCGGCGAATAAAAAGGCATGATGCAAACGGTTTTGGTTGAGACCATTAATCAGCGCTTGCAACACATGCTGCTGGCCGATAACTTCGGAAAACGATTTGGGTCGCCATTTGCGGGCCAGCACCAGATAACTCATATCAGTCTGTCGATCACCCATTGCTGTCTGAAAATAGGGTGGTGGACCCGTACCAGCCTGATCTCGGCGCCCGAGTCCGAAGGCTTCGCTGCTCCCTTCCGGGCCTGACGGGGTAACCAACATATCGTCGCGAGGAGACCAGCACGAGCCACCATTGAAGCAGTCATTCTAAGGGTTTTTGCCCAGTTTTACCATGATTAATGGATTTGTTTCTGAGACTGCTCAAGGCGTCCTACTAATGCTAATATCGGCATAGAAATTATGGCAGTGACTATCATGCTACTAACTGTTGGACTCACCGCTGGGAGATAGTTATTTGAACGTGCAAGTTGGATATCGTGGTCTGCTGATTAACCTTGCGGTGGCCATTGCATATTTTGTCAGCGGTCAATTGAGCCTGGCTTTCACGGCCGCCGAACAATACGCTTCAGTAGCATTTCTTCCGGTAGGTATTGCCATTATGGCAGTACACACCTATGGCTGGCGTTCGGCGCTGCCGGGCGTATTTCTTGGTGCTTTGACAGTTAATACCGCCATTCCCTGGGATGAGGCCGGACTGGATCTTTTGGCAATCCAGATAGGTTTGCTGGTGGCCATTGCCAGTAGTATCCAGGCATTGTTAGCGAATTTGGTAATTAGGCGCTTTTGTCAGACGCCTTTGGAGCTTGAAACTGATTGGCAGATTCTGCAGTTTTTATTTTTAGTTCCGTTGCTGACACTGGTTAGCGCCAGCATCAGTGTGCCGTTTTTGCTGTATGCCGGCGTTGAAAACAATCTGACACCACTTGGCTTATGGGCATCGTGGTGGTTGGGCGATGCATTGGGCTTATTGATTGCCGGACCTATCACGCTTAGTTTTATCGGTCAGCCTAAGGCGATATGGCGACCAAGACGTTTTATGCTGGGCCTGCCGACGGCAGTCGTGTTTATCGCAGTCGGTATGGTCAGTCAGAGTGTCGCCAATTTTGAGCAGCGTGAATTGGAAGATCGTTTTCGTATTCGCACCCAGGAAGCCGGTACCTTATTTCAGATCGCCCTAACGGCTCAGGAATTGGTTCAAGACAGCGTGGCACAATTGTTTGTCAGCTCCGGTGAGGTGACCCGTGAAGAGTTTAGTGAATTTGTTAAATGGGCGACCAACAAAAGCGAAAATATACAGGTCATAGAATGGCTGCCAAAAATTACCCGAGAACAACGCGACGCTTATGAAGCTGAACAAAGACGCTATTTCGGTCCGGAGTTCACCATTAAGGATATTAAGCCAGGTAATAAATTGGTGCCGGCTGAAGATCGCGATGAATATTTTCCAATTACTTATTTACAGCCTGAAGAAGGCAATCAACGCGCACAGGGTTTTGACCCAACTTCATCACTGATTTCCAATGCTGCCGTGCAGACGTCACTGATTAGTGGTACCAGTTACGCGAGACCACCATTGATGATGGTACGGGAGAACTTTCGTAAGCGGATATTGATGTTATACCGGCCGGTGTATCGCACCGCTGACGGCGAACTGACGCTGAATCTCAACAACGCTGAAGTGGCCGGATTGGTGAATGTGGCTATCCGCACTGAAGATTTTGTCGAAAATATACTGGGTAAACGTGAATTTACCGAGTTTGACATTCAGTGGCAGGATTCACTGAGTGGTGATTTTTACTATGATGTGCCAGTCAGTGAAACGCCACCATTTCAGCATACCGTTGATATCCAGTCGGCGGGACGGCAAATGCGGTTAATTTTTACGCCCACCGAATTATTCCTTGAACAAAATCTGCGGCATCAGACCTTGTTTGTCATGGTGGGCGGCTTTTTGTTAACCGGTTTATTTTGTGCGCTGATATTAAGTATTACCGGTCGTACTCACCGAATTGCCAGTGAAGTGACCCGACGTACTGAAGAGTTATCAGTCGCCACTGACCGGGCAGTGGAATCAGAGCGGCGAATTCGTGAAGTGCTTGCCGATATGCAGCGGGCGCAAGCTGATTTACGTTTATCAGATGTGGCGTTTAACGCGGCCAGTGAAGGATTTTTAATTACCGACGCACAAAAAAATGTCATTGCCATTAACTCTGCCTACAGTCTGATCACAGGATTTACAGAATTTGAAGTGCTGGGACGGTTTCCACAATTACTGGATCGTGGTCTTAACGACGAACTGTTTTTTTCCAAACTCTGGGCGGAATTAAATTTCCATGGTCTATGGCGGGGAGAAATCCTCAGTCGTCGCAAAGATGGCGAGATTTTTTCGGCCTACTTGTCGATGTCAAAAGTGTATGACGACACTGACGAACTGACTAATTATGTAGCGGTATTTACCGATATAAGTGAAACCAAACAAGCACAATTGACCATTGAACATCAGGCTAATTACGACTTGCTTACCGGTTTGCCCAACCGGCGATTGTTTAATGATCGCCTGGAGCAGGAGCTCCGTCATTGCCAGCGGGATCACAGCAAGTTATGTCTGATGTTTCTGGATTTGGATCGTTTTAAGGATATAAACGACACGCTTGGGCACGATGTCGGCGATGAATTACTCAGGCATATGGCAGATCGGATTCAAGGCTGTTTGCGGGATGTTGACACCGTGGCCCGACTGGGTGGCGACGAATTTACGATTATTCTGACGGGTCTTGAGACGCGTCAGGATGCGGTTTCGGTCGCACAAAAACTGATTGAAATTATTGAACAACCACTGCGTATCAAAGACCAGACGATTCGGATCAGTACCAGTATCGGTCTGACGTTCTATCCGGATGATGGTGAAAACTCAGGCTTGCTGATGCAAAACGCTGACCGGGCGATGTATGCCGCTAAAGACACTGGCGGCAGTGCCTTTATGCTGTATTCCTCAGAGCTTGAGTCAACATGGCGTTCACGAACATTCATTATTAATGAGTTAGAGCAAGCGCTTAATGAAAATCAGATCTGTATTTTTTATCAACCGGTCATCCATGCTGAGAGCGGCGCTATCAGTGCTGAGGCGCTGGTGCGTTGGCAACATCCTGAGCGGGGCTTAATTTCGCCGATGGATTTTCTACCGGTGGCGGAGAGAATGGGCTTAATAGGTCGAATTGATGACCATGTATTTGCTGGTGTTTGTCAGCAAATCCGCCAGTGGCAGCAGCAGGGGCTTGGTGATATCGCGGTATCAGTTAATCGTTCAGCACAGGGTTTTGGGACACAAGAAGGGCGTCTTGACTGGATAACTCATTTACAAACTTTAGGTTTGGATAGCAGTTTGATTACGCTGGAAATCACCGAAGGCGTTCTGCTTCAGCGTAGTGCTGAAAGTCGGGATTTATTGCGTAATTTACGTAACTACGGCGTAAAAATTTCTATTGATGATTTTGGTACCGGTTATTCTTCACTGGCTTATTTAAAGCAATTGGAAGTCGATTATCTGAAAATCGATAAATCTTTTGTCCGAGATCTGGAAACCGATGACAACGATCGCGCCATTATCGAGGCTATTGTCGTCATGGCAAAACGGTTGGATATTGGTGTGGTTGCCGAAGGCGTCGAAACAGCCAGTCAGCTGGCGATACTGAAACAAATGGGTTGTGATTGGCTGCAAGGATACTACTTCGCGAGACCTTTACCCACAGCGGATTTTGTTCGCTTTGTCATAGATAACCGGAATAAGCACTAAAGCTGTAGTTATTTTGGCGGAGAACGAGGGATTCGAACCCTCGATAGGCTATTAACCTATACACACTTTCCAGGCGTGCGCCTTCAACCACTCGGCCAGTTCTCCTAAGGGGGCGCAAGCTTATCCCAGATTGGCTTTTCTGGCAATGTTGAAAGGGTTAGCTGTTGCTGTTTGCCGGTGGTTGTTTGGCGTAAAGCTTTAAACCTTTCAACACAATATCGGCATCGATTTCAACATCGTCAGGTAACAGCGCTTCAATTTCTGATGCATCACCGCCACTGATAACAAAACGAATATTATTGTCGAAGTTTTGCTGTAAATCGCGGATAAGATTTTCCAGTGTGGCAGTGATGCTATACAAAGTACCGGCCTGAATCGCACTGTAGGTATTGGTGGCTAATAAATTGAACGCGACATCATCGGTTTTTTCAGTGAGTGCATCGGTACCGGCAGCGAGTGTGGTACGCATTAAACCAAGGCCAGGCAGAATAAAACCACCCTGATGCTGACCATTGGCGGTCAGAATATCAACGGTAATGGCGGTGCCACAGTCGATAATGCAGCAAGCTTTTTGTAAATGCTGGCGGACGGCAACCAGACCCAACCAGCGGTCAATACCCAGTGTTTCTGGTTTGTCGTAGGCATTACTGACGCCAAAGCGTTTTGCTTCAGATTGCACAAAATTGGGGGTGATTTGCCAGGTTTTTTCAGCCCATTCGGTGAATTGGCTGGCGATTTTGTCGCCGGCAACATTGCTGACCCAGATGGCATCGACGTCTTTGAGTGATTTCCAGATCTTATTGAACTGGACTTTTAGACCAGTATTTTTACGTTCAAAAGACTGGCTGGCACTGAGCCCGCTGTCGTCTAATATCGCCCATTTTACGCGGCAGTTGCCGATATCAATTAATAATTTCATGAGACAAAACGAATACTGACATGGCTGTTAGATAAGCTGCCAAGTTGCTGGTTGTGCATATAACGCAGTTCTCCCTGCTCGTTGATACCACAGGCTAATGCGGTAATGCGGCCTTGTTCGGTCAGAATGTGGATGGGGCTGTTATCCAGCGCATCGTATTGTTGCCATTGTGGCAGATAATCTGACAAACCCTTATGCATAAATACATTTAATGTCGACAAAATATTATCGCTGAGTCGGCCAATCAAGTGATTTCGATCGGGCAGTGTTACAGTCAGCTGTT
>DASSWO010000146.1:0-5577 GCA_035704795.1 Methylophaga sp.
CGCGCTGCCGGTTGATGAAGCTTAGGCCGCCTTTGCTGAGATCCATTAAATTTCTGATATTTAGAGGATTACCGGCAGCGACCATTAAACCCTGCTGACGACGCACCAGATAAATCAGGCTAATCTGCCTTGCGTCCAACAAAGCCAGGTATTGATCGGCAATTTGCTGGCCCAACTCACCAACGGGAATATGAAATCCGGCGATATCGCAGTGGCCGCGCTGTAATTCCTGCAAACTTTCCAAACTGCCATGAAAATGCAAATCAACGGCGATTTCTTGCTGCGTTAATCGTTCACGTAAAGCACTGACTGCCAGACCATGGCTGGCAAAAATAGTCAGCCGTGGCTGATTTTGGGCTGTTTTTAGTTGCTGAATTTGCTGACGCAATTGCGTGGCCTGATTACTAAGTTGTGGTGATAATCGTGCCTGCAAATGTTGGTGAGCCTGTAATAAGTATTGGCCGGCCGGTGCCAAT
This sequence comes from Methylophaga sp., assembly GCA_035704795.1. Classification (GTDB taxonomy): domain Bacteria; phylum Pseudomonadota; class Gammaproteobacteria; order Nitrosococcales; family Methylophagaceae; genus Methylophaga. The sequence continues at coordinate 477 of DASSWO010000146.1, forward strand.
GTGGTGCCGCGACCTCGCTGTTTTTCTATTAATGGCAGGCCAAAAATAGCCTGCCATTTTTCCATCAAACCCCAGGCATGACGATAAGAAACATTGCTCTGTTTGGCAGCTTGTTGCAAAGCGCCGTATTCAGCAACCGCCGCCAATAAATTCAGTAATAGCGGATCCAGCGCCCGGCTTTTGCCATCTGTCTGGATCTGCCAGTTAAAATCAATTTGAAATTCCATTAGCAAATTTAATCATATTTTTAATCGAGTTATAAGCATTTAAACTTAATAAAAATAATATTTAAATAAGATTTATTTTGCATATTTGGAGAGGTGATTTTGAAAAAGAAATGGATTGCTCTGGCCTTGAGCGCAAATCTTGTCAGCCCGACCGTCTGGGCCGGATCAGAAATCGAAACGCTGATAAATATGCTGCATGAAAACGGTATGGTCAGTGACGCACAAATGCAGCGATTACAGAGCGAATTACAGGAAACACAGGCCCAACAAGCCGCTCAACAAGCTGATCTGGCAGCGCAAAAAGCTGAATTGGCAGCCAAACAAGCGCAACTGGACAAACAATTAGCAGAAAGCCAGGCAGCCTATCAAGCAGCCCAAACTGCCAACAATATCGAAATCATTCCGCAAGGCGGTTTAGCGGTGCGGAGCAAGGACGGTGAATTCGAAACCAAAATAGGTGGCCGGGTGCAGGCTGATGCCGCCAGTTATAGCGGTGATGGGGAATACGGTGATGGCACTGAGATCCGTCGTGCCCGATTAAATATAGCCGGTAAGGTTTATCAGGATTGGCATTTTAAACTGGAATATGATTTTGCCGGTGATAGCATTGCCGATGCCTGGCTAAGTTATAAAGGCCTGCAAGACAGCGAATTTAAAGTAGGCCATTTTAAAGATCCGTTCAGCCTGCAAGAGCAAACCAGCTCAAATAATGTGGTATTTACCGAACGTGCGTTGCCATCTGCTTTTGCAGCTGGTCGGCATATTGGTGTAATGGTTAGCCGTTTTCATCAACATTGGACATTGGCTGGCGGATTATTTGGCGATAGCCTGACGGCTCGGGGCAATGATGAAGATGAAGGTTGGGGATGGGGAACCCGTGCTACCTGGGCGCCAATTAACGAACCAGACAAATTATTGCATATCGGTTTGGGCCTGAATTATCGTGATTTACAGCCCACGAATGTCGCTCGTTTCCGGCAGGAGCCCGAAACCTCGGTCGCCAATGTGCTGGTGGTCGATACCAGCAATTTAATGAATGCCAACACGCAAATGAAAACCGGACTGGAGCTTGCCACGGTGATGGGTCCGTTTGCGGCGCAGGCGGAATATATTAAAGCTACGGTTGAACGAAATAATGCAGGTGATGCTGATTTTAAAGGCTGGTATCTGCAGTCGAGCTATTTTCTGACCGACGATTCACGGCCTTATAAAAACGGCTCGTTTGGCATGATCAAACCCAAAAACCGTTTGGGTGCTGGCGGTTTTGGTGCCTGGGAGTTGGCAGCAAGACTAAGCAATATTGATCTTAATGATGGTCTGGTGGACGGCGGCGAGGCTGACAGCATGACGCTGGGCGTTAACTGGTATCCGGTTGGCGGCCTACGCTTTTCAGCCAACTATATTGATGTGCTTGATGTTGATGGTGGTCCGCAGGATGGTATTGAGACGAAAATTTTCCAGTTGCGTAGTCAGTGGGCATTTTAAACCGTTAATAATTTAGGAGTTAACAATGAAAAAACGAATGATGTTATGGGCGGGTTTACTGACGCTATCGCTTAACATGACAGGGGTGCAGGCCAAGGACATTTTAAAAATGTCCACGACGACCAGCACTGATAATTCGGGTCTGTTGAAATATTTACATGACTATTATCAAGCCGAAACCGGTGTACAGGTGGCAGTAATTGCCGTCGGAACCGGTAAGGCTTTAAAGCTCGGTGCCAATGGCGATGTAGATATTGCCTTGGTGCATGCACCGGCTGCCGAGTTGGAATACGTTGAGCAAGGATTTTTTGTCGATCGAAAACCAGTCATGTACAACGACTTTGTGATCGTTGGCCCGGAAAACGATCCGGCGGGTATCAAAGAAGCCCAAACCGCCGCGAAAGCACTGGCAAAAATTGCAGAAAGTGAAGCCGATTTTGTCTCGCGCGGTGATGATTCCGGTACCCATAAAAAAGAATTGGCATTATGGGAAACTGCTGGCATCAAACCTGAAGGCAGTTGGTATATTGCTGCCGGTCAGGGTATGGGCGCAGTATTAAAACTGGCTGATGAAAAACTCGCTTATGCGCTGACCGATCGCGGCACGCAAATCGCTTTTGCCGAAAAAATGGATTTAGTAGTGCTTAACGAGGGCGATGAAGCGCTGGGTAACCCGTATCACATCATGGCGGTGAATCCTGAGAAGCACCCCCATGCGCGCTACGATTTAGCTAAACAATATACTGACTTTATTACCGGTGAAGCCGGTCAAAAGCTGATTGCTGATTTCAAAGTGAATGGTCAGCAGTTGTTTTATCCCAATGCAAAATAAGTTATCAGGGGCTGATTTTCAGCCCTTAACCTTGCTCCAATAAACGGCGTAAATCGATCATTGCTGCATTGGCACGCGCGACATAAGATGCCATCACTAATGAGTGATTAGCCAGCAAACCAAAGCCGCTGCCATTCAAAATAATCGGACTCCAGACAGTTTTCTGGGAGGCTTCCAATTCGCGGATAATTTGCCGCAAGCTGACCAGCGCATTTTTCTTTTGCAGAATATCGGCAAAATCGGTTTCAGCCGCTTTTAATAAATGAATAAGCGCCCAGACGCTGCCACGAGATTCGTAAAACACATCATCGAGTTGTAGCCAAGGCGTTTCTCTAAAACGCTCCATCTCTGTAACGGTTGATTGATGCGCGCTGGGGTCGCCGTCCAAATCAGTATTAATACGTACCTGGCCAACACTGGCTGACAGGCGCTGAGACAAACTGCCGAGGCGTTTTTCGGCAATTGCCAACCAGGCGGCAAGGTTATCGGCGCGGGCATAAAACTGCGCATTACTATTGCTGTCAGCCAATCTATGTAAGTAGCTTTGCAGGGCTTCGATGCCTTCCCGGTATTCGCTTTCTGTCGGCGGAAACAACCAGGATTCAGAATCGAAATTAAATTGTGGCTCAGCGATAATTAAATCTTTATCTTCAGTTGATTGTGACTGTGAGCGGCTCATGTCATTGCGCAGTGCCCGGGCATAATCACGAATTTGTACCAACACGCCGAACTCCCAATTCGGCATATTGTCCATCCAAACCGATGGGGGTGTGACATCGTTACTCAGGTAGCCGCCCGGTTTTTCCAGTAAGGTTTCGGCCAACCGGATGAGGGTTGCGGTGCTGGTATAACCGGTTACGATTTCATCTTGATGGACTGCAGCCTGAATGCGGGCTTCTTCCGCGGGTGAAAATGCGGCGGGGGTGTTACTCCACCACAACATCAGCAAAAGCATGATGCTTAAAATTACGCCAACGGTGACGGCAATAAATAAGCTGAACCAAGTGCGGGTGGTCCGAACAGCAATGCGGTCTTTGAGGTTGGCAAAGCGTTGACGAAGCGGTTGTGATTGTTGGCTCATAACATGGGCTCTTGAAAAAATTAACGCAATCTCTAGCTTATGCGCAGTACGTCACGAAGACAAATATAGATTGGAAACAGGGGCTGATAGTGAATCTTACTTGACGCGGCTTGTGTTGGGTCTGAATAATGCACGGTTTACAAAAAAACCTTTTAAAAAAGCGGGGGACGCTTTAGGTATGACATTAGCAATCGAGATTAATGATCTGGCTAAGCATTTCGGCGAGATCAGAGCCGTTGACGGCATAACTTTCTCAGTGAAAAAGGGCGAAGTGCTGGGTTTTCTGGGGCCAAACGGTGCCGGCAAATCGACCACTATGAAGATGATTACGGGCTTTTTGACGCCAACACAGGGATCGGTTAGCGTTTGCGGCCATAATGTTCTGGAAAATCCAATTGCTGCCAAAGCCAGCATCGGTTATTTACCAGAGGGCGCACCTGCTTATGCAGATATGACGCCGGACAGCTTCTTGAAATTTATTGCTGATATCCGGGGTTTTTCCGGTAAAGCGAAAAAAGACGCGGTGATTTCTGCAGCAGAACGAGCTCGCGTTTTGGAAGTCATGTTTCAGCCAATTGAAACATTGTCCAAAGGTTACAAACGCCGCGTCGGTTTAGCGCAAGCGATTTTGCATAATCCGCCGGTGTTGATTATGGATGAGCCGACCGACGGTTTGGATCCTAATCAAAAATACGAAGTCCGAACGCTGATTAACGAAATGGCGCAGGACAAAGCCATTATCATCTCCACGCATATTCTCGAAGAAGTGCATGCACTGTGTACACGTAATGTATTGATTTCACGTGGCAAAGTGGAATTTGATGGTTCGCCGCATGAACTCGAAGCTATGTCGCGCTATCACAATGCTGTGGTCTTAACCGTTAACAATGTTGATAACAATGCATTAGCCGCATTTGTCGCTGATCTGGATTTTGTCGCGCAAACTGAAACGCTGAGCAACGAGCAAGGCATTCGCGTATTTCCGAAAGACGGCAAACATATCACCGTTAATTTATCGGAAAAAATCCGCGAACAGGGTTGGGAAATCGCTGCTCTATATGCCGAGAATGGTCGTCTTGATGAAGTTTTCCGTGCTATCACCACTAAAAATATTGCGGGAGCCCAATGATGAATATGCAAAATATTTGGTTCATCATGAAACGTGAATTTAACGGCTATTTTGCAACGCCGGTTGCTTACGTTTTCATCATTATTTTTTTATTGCTAGCTGGTTTTTCGACCTTTTACGTTGGTAATTTTTTTGCCCGTGGTGAAGCCGATTTATATCCGTTTTTCTCGATGCATCCCTGGCTTTATATTCTCCTGATACCTGCCATTTCAATGCGTTTATGGGCTGAAGAGCGGAAAAGCGGTTCGATTGAATTGTTGATGACCTTACCGATCTCAGTATTTGAAGCCGTTATTGGTAAGTTTTTAGCCGCCTGGGCTTTTACCGGTTTGGCATTGATTCTGAAT
>DASSWO010000150.1:0-3352 GCA_035704795.1 Methylophaga sp.
TCCGTAGTTGGCAGTGATAAGGACGAGCTTTTGTTCCAGTCAACTGGGTTTAATCAGCAATCATCCTCCAATTTAAACCTGCGATTGGATGAAGCGCTGGACAACGATTTCAGCTGGCATTTTCAATATCAACCTTCAGAAAATTATTTACAGACTTATCAAAGCTGGTCAGTTTTCAGCATTATCACCAGTGCCTTAGTTTTATTCAGTTTGATAAGTGCCTGGCTGCTGTCACAAAGTGGCCGGGTGCTACAAATCCGTCAGGCGGTCAACGAAAAAACCCAGGCGTTGGAACAAAACATCCATTTACTGCGTAAAAGCGAAGAAAAATATCGGCGTTTGATTGAAAACATTAAAGATGAATATGTGTTGTATACGCACGATGTGAATGGCGTTTTTACTTACGTCAGTCCATCCGTTGAGTCTATTCTCGGCTATCAACACAAAGAGCTGCTTCATCATTATGCTAACTTTTTACCGGATACCGAAATTAACCGAAAAGTAGATGGTTATACCCAGCAAACCTTGTCGGGCAAAACCATGGCTTACGAAGTTGAAATGCGAGATAAGTATGGCAAGGTGCATACGCTGGCAGTAAAAGAAATGCCTTCCTATAACGAACATGGTGATGTAATTGGTGTTGAAGGTATTTTGCATGATATTACGGCGCTGAAAAAATCACAGTTGATGCTGGAAAAGCTATCGTTGGCGGTCAAGCATAGCCCCAACGCTATTATCATTATGGATAGGCGTGGCAACATTGAATATGTTAACCCCAAATTTACCGCCATTACCGGCTATCAATCTGAAGAGGCTGTTGGTAAATGGCCGGATTTGATCAACGCCGGTGATGATCCGCAAGCGTTACATGATGAAATGTGGCAAACCATTCTGGCGGGTCAGGAATGGCGAGGCGAAGTACAAAATCGTAAGAAAAATGGTGAGCTTTATTGGGCGCAGGAATTGATTGCTCCAATGCTGGATGCTGATGGTCAGGTGAGTCATGTGGTGGCGACTCAGGTGGATATTACCGAAGCCCGTCGACTCAATGAAGAAACCTCTTATCAAGCCAGCCATGACTTACTGACGGGCCTGATTAACCGGCGCGAGTTTGATATGCGTTTACACCGGGTTATTGAATCCTCACGTCTGGATCATGGCGAACATGCGCTGTGCTTTATGGATTTGGATCAATTCAAGGTGATTAATGATACCTGCGGACATATTGCCGGCGATGAGTTGTTGCGTCAGATTGGTGCTTTATTGCAGGCCAATATTCGCTCTCGCGATACCATTGCCAGGCTGGGTGGGGATGAGTTTGTCATCCTGATGGAGCATTGTTCTATTGAGCAGGCCTTTAAAGCGTGCGAAGGCGTGCTCAGTTTGTTGCAGGATTTTCGTTTTTATTGGGAAGGCTACAGCTTTACCATCGGTGCCAGCATTGGGCTGACAGTCATTGATCTGCATACCAAAGATGGCACGGAAGCAATGCGTAATGTTGATAATGCCTGTTATGTGGCCAAAGATTCAGGCCGCAACCGGGTTGAAGTGCACACCGAAGACAGTGCGCGGTTGCAACAACGACGTGGTGAAATTCAATGGAGCGCTGAAATTAATGAAGCATTGGATGAGGATCGCTTTTTACTCTATGCACAACCGATCGTACCGGTTAGCCCAGAGAAGGGTGGGCTGAGTTATGAGATTTTATTAAGATTGCGCCGCCGGGATGGCAGCTTGTCGCCGCCAGGTGCCTTTCTGCCGGCCGCAGAACGCTATAATTCCATTACCCGTATCGACCGCTGGGTCGTTAACAAAACGTTTGCCTGGCTGAGTCAAAATGCCGCTTCAATCAGTCATATCGAAAGATTATCGATTAATTTGTCGGGCTTGACGCTCAGTGATGAAAATATGCTCCACTATATTCATGATGCAGTGGTCGCTTTGCCGGTAACAACCGATAAAATTTGTTTTGAAATTACCGAAACCGCTGCCATTGCTAATTTACGGGCAGCGACAATATTTATTGAGCGCCTCGGATCATTGGGCGTGCGCTTTGCACTTGATGATTTTGGCAGCGGCTTGTCATCGTTTGGTTATTTAAAAAAACTGCGGGTTGATTCACTGAAAATCGATGGCATGTTTGTTAAAGATATGCTGAATGATCCATTAGATCTGGAAATGGTCAAATCGATCAATGAAATTGGCCATGTAATGGGCTTGACTACAATTGCCGAATTTGTAGAAAGTGAGGCCATTCTTCACAAACTCCGGGAAATTGGCGTAGATTACGCACAAGGTTATAGCATTGGTGTACCGGCGCCAATCGAGACGCTGTTGTCAGCGGATAATAATATTTATGGATAGATAGGTTATGGAAGACAAAGCCATTATTAGGCAGCAAGCTCAACTTTTATATCAGCAAGCACCTTATTCAAATGGTGCCATTATTCTAGTCGCCATTTTGATGTTTTGGCTTTTCTCAGATCATGAACATGTTGTTTTACTGAAAACATGGTCAGCAATCATTCTGGGACTTTCGGTTTTAAGACTAATTCTGTGGTTCGTTTTTACCTACCGTTCTGATCATAATCCACCCAGAAAGTGGATAAACCGATACATGTTGCTCACCTTTATCATCGGCATAACTTGGGGCGCTGCAAGCATTTTTTACTTTTTGATTGATGATATTCAAATCAACACGCTTTTTTATGTCTTAATTTGCGGTGTTATAACAGCTGGTGTGCCGGTGCTGGCTGCTTGGTTTCCGGCTTATCTGGTTTACACCATTCCACAAATTAGTATGCTTACGGGCGTCACGCTTTATCAGGCTTACGCAGTACCGAACACGCAGGCACTATCTTATTTTTTGCTGTCAGCATTACTGTTTTATTATTTAATGATGACATCGATGGCTAAACGCAGTAACCGTAATATTGTCGATGGCTTGAAATTGCAGGAAAAAAATCAGGCGCTGTTAGATGATTTGAACTGGGAAGTGGCACAGCGGGAAAGCATGATTGAATCCCGCACCACCGAATTACGTGAAGCAAACCAGCAATTATCTGAAAATCGTGCACATATGGCGAAATTATCCAGTGCCGTTGAAGCCAGTCCGAATGGCATTATGATTACCAATCGCGAAGGCATTATTGAGTATGTAAACCCGCGCTCCGAGCAAATTAGCGGTTATTCCTTGCAAGAGAGTATTGGCAAAACACCACGTCTTTTCAAATCTGCCTTTACGACGAAAGGAGCTTGTAAGTCGATGTGGCGAACCATTATGGATGGCCAGGAATGGGTGGGTGAACTAGAAAACAAACGCAAAAACGGTGAAGCCTACTGGGCAAGGGTA
>DASSWO010000163.1:0-12116 GCA_035704795.1 Methylophaga sp.
TGCCGCCAATGCCGGCGGTGCTTTCAGTCCGTTTGGCGACATCACGACACTGATGGTCTGGCAAAAAGGTGTGCTCGACTTTACCGAGTTTTTTGCTTTGTTCTTCCCGTCATTGGTTAATTGGCTGATCCCGGCAGTGATTATGTCGTTAGCGATACGTAATGTCGCGGCGCTACCTGTCCATGAAAATATTCAGCTCAAACCGGGCGCGTTTGTTGTCATTGCTTTGTTTGTATTGACTATTGCCATGGCCGCCAGCGGCCATCATTACCTGCATTTACCGCCGGTTTTGGGCATGATGACCGGCTTGGGACTGTTAAAGCTATATGGTTATGTCCTGAAAATGCGCGATAAAAAACAACTTTCCCGGCGTGAAAATGATGGCGAAACGCCATTTAATCTGCAAGATGAAACGCAGTCACAGGCACCGTTTAATATCTTCAAGCAATTGCAGCAAGCCGAATGGGACACCTTGATGTTTTTCTACGGCATCATTTTGTGTGTCGGTGGTTTGGGTACGATTGGTTACCTGAGTGTTGGCTCGCAATTGCTTTACGGTGATTTGGGTGCTACTCAGGCCAATATTTTGATCGGCCTGATTTCAGCGGTAATTGATAATATTCCGGTGATGTTTGCAGTTTTAACAATGATGCCTGAAATGAGTCAGGGCCAATGGTTGCTGGTCACTTTAACAGCCGGTGTTGGCGGCTCCCTGCTATCGATTGGCTCGGCGGCTGGTGTCGCTGTTATGGGTCAGGCGCGTGGGATTTATACTTTCTTCGCCCATTTAAGATGGATCTGGGCAATTGCCTTAGGTTATGCCGCCAGTATCTGGATGCATTTATGGCTGAACGCTGAATTGTTTACTGCTATTCCAAATTAACTAGAAATATAAACGTAATACCAGTGCAGCGATGCAGGCGGGCCGTTTGCTGTGTTCGATGTCGATGGTGACCTCCCGAACCAGTTCAATGGCTTGTCTGGATTGTCGCAGCTTGATGATTTTGCTGCTGGCCCGAATACGCATCCCCGGTTTAACCGGCGCTAAAAAGCGGACTTGTTCCAAACCAGAGTTAATGACCATCTTAGCTTCGGGATAGGGATTGTTCTGCGGATCAACACTGTCGGTCAGCAACGGAATCAACGACAGCGTCAAAAAACCGTGGGCAACGGTCGATTTAAATGGGGATTCTTCGGCTGCGCGTTGCGGATCGGTATGAATCCACTGCTGATCACCGGTGACAGCGGCAAAACGGTCAATGCTTTTTTGATTGACGGTAAACCATTCGCCAATATCAACGGTATCAATCATTTGTTGTTGCAAGCGGGCATATACCTGCGCCATGGCAAGCTGAGGGTCTTGTTGCTGCAATTCAGCGACATTCGGATCATCATGCCAGAACCACAACTGTCCCCACGGTAGCGATAAATTACGCATATCGGTCAATGTGCGATTCAAGCGTTGTGGCCAATCACGCAAGGTCGCTTCCACTTTCAGACGAAATCCGGCATTCATGGATCCGATTTTTTCCTGACCGTTTTTCAATGATTCAACTAAGCGCATAAATGCTCCTTCCGTGGTCAATATAGCTGATTGACAAAATTCTGGCAGTATTGGTTGACTGCTAAGATATTTAAGCAGTTAACGTGCCAGTCCGTAATTGGCGTAATCACTTATGGTGATTCAAAAAAATCCTGATCCTAAGGGATGTCTGACATAGCCTAAATACGGCGCAACAGGTACAATTGCCGCTTTAAATTTGACCTCGGGCGTCATCGATTATGCTCTACAGCACAGATGATTTACGCATTGTCGGCATTCAGGAAGTTCTGCCGCCAGCACAGTTGCATGAACAATTGCCAATCACCGAACTTGCTTCGGAGACGGTTTTTAATGCCCGTAGTGCCACGCAGGCAATCTTGCATCAGCATGATGATCGGCTGATTGTCATTGTTGGCCCCTGTTCTATCCACGATCCCAATGCGGCTCGCGATTACGCCAATCGTCTGAAACCGCTTATGGATGAACTGGCTGATGATCTGCACATCGTTATGCGTGTTTACTTTGAAAAGCCACGCTCGGTCGTCGGCTGGAAAGGGCTGATTAACGATCCGTATCTGGATGGCAGTTTCAAAATTAATGATGGTCTGCATATCGCCCGTAAGCTGCTGTTTGATTTGGCTGAAATGGGCGTACCGGCGGCTACTGAATATCTGGATCTTATCAGTCCGCAATATATTGCTGATCTGGTGTCCTGGGGCGCTATCGGTGCACGGACAACCGAAAGTCAGGCACATCGTGAATTGGCATCCGGCTTGTCTTGTCCGGTCGGTTTTAAAAACGCTACTGATGGCAGTTTGCAAATTGCCGTTGATGCTTGCCTGTCGGCTTCCAAGCCGCATCATTTCATGTCGGTTACCAAAACCGGCCATTCGGCGATCTTTTCAACTACCGGTAATCCCGACTGCCATGTCATTTTACGAGGTGGCAAACAACCCAACTATGATGCTGATAGTATCAACGAAGCTGCCGAAGTCATTGGTCGCAGCGGCCAGCCAGTTCGTCTGATGGTTGATTGCAGCCACGCCAATAGTGGTAAAAATCATATCCAGCAAGAAACGGTTTGCCGCGAAGTCGCAGCGCAGGTTGCTGAGGGTGACGCCCGGATCATTGGCCTGATGCTGGAAAGCAATTTGGTCGGCGGCCGGCAAAATGCCGAACCCGGTAAACCGCTGGTCTATGGTCAGAGTATTACGGATGCCTGTATGGCCTGGGATGACAGTGAACCACTGCTGCGGGAATTGGCTGCGGCAGTGCGGATGCGTCGCCAGTCCAAGCGATAAAATCGGCTGGACGCGCCAGGTCTATTTTTGTTTTTGCCTATACAAACCATCTTACTTAATAACTGTTTTAAATAAGCAAATCAGTATTTTGCCTTATGAAAACCAGTGCTGCTGCGCTATAATGCCCAGCTTAAAAGGGTTTGGTTAGCAACTTATTCAGGCACTTTACCGTCAGAGTTTAAGTTAATTCCTGAGAAAATCAGTAGGTTATTTAATGGCCGATTACGCGCTTATTCTAATTAGCACCATTTTGGTGAACAACATTGTGCTGGTGAAATTCCTCGGCCTGTGCCCGTTTATGGGTGTGTCGCGTAAATTGGAAACCGCTATGGGTATGGCACTGGCCACCACCTTTGTATTGACGATGTCTTCAATCAGCAGCTATCTGATTAACGAATATTTGCTAGCACCGCTGGGCATCGAATTTTTACGCACCATCAGCTTTATTTTTGTTATTGCCGTTGTGGTGCAATTCACCGAAATGGTCGTGCATAAAACCAGCCCATTGTTATACCAGTTGCTGGGGATTTTCCTGCCGCTTATTACGACCAACTGCGCCGTGCTCGGTGTGGCCCTGCTGAACGTTCAGGAACATCACGGATTCCTGGAATCTGCCTTATACGGTTTTGGCGCAGCGATTGGTTTCTCCATGGTGCTGATTATTTTTGCGGCTATGCGTGAGCGTTTAGCTGCTGCTGATGTGCCTGTTGCCTTTCAAGGTGCGGCAATTGGTCTTATTACCGCCGGCTTGATGTCTATGGCCTTTATGGGCTTTGCTGGTCTGGTCAAGGTTTAACTTATGCTGACGGCCATTATTGCCATTACTCTGCTGGCGCTCGTTCTCGGGGTGATACTCGGTTTTGCCTCGATCCGTTTCAAAGTGGAAGGTGATCCGATTGTCGATCAGATCGATAAAATCCTGCCGCAAACCCAATGCGGACAATGCAGCTTTGCCGGCTGCCGGCCTTATGCCGAAGCCATTGCTGCCGGTGAAGTGGATATTAATCGCTGCCCGCCAGGTGGTGAGGCAACAATTCAGGCGCTGGCGGATTTGCTGGATGTCGATCCAAAACCGTTGGACGAAGATTGTGGCGTCGAAAAACCTAAAATGTTGGCGGTCATTGATGAAGATCGTTGTATCGGTTGCACACTATGCATCCAGGCTTGTCCGGTGGATGCGATTCTGGGTGCCGCCAAACATATGCATACGGTTATTGCCAACGAGTGCACCGGCTGTGAACTGTGCGTTGAACCGTGCCCAGTAGATTGCATTGATATGGTCGAAACTCAGCCCGATCCCCATACCTGGCGCTGGCCAGATCCGTCACATGTCAATTTACAGCGGAGTAAAAATTAATGCGTTCTCCGGTCAGTGATTTCCCCGGTGGTTTGCATTTACCTGGTCATAAAAGTCGCTCTACGCAAACGCCGATTTATAAAACACCTATCAGCAAACAGCTGATCTTGCCGTTGCAACAACATATCGGTGAAGCTGCAGTGCCGATTGTTGACGTCGGCGATTTGGTGCTTAAAGGCCAGCGTATTGCCCGCGCCGAAGGCCATGTGTCGGTCTGTCTGCATGCGCCAACTTCAGGCAAAATTATTGCCATTGAAGATCGGCCCATTCCGCATCCTTCGGGTTTATCAGCACCTTGCGTAATCATTGAAACTGATGGAGAAGATAACTGGCAGGAACGACATCCGGTTATTGATTTCCGGCAATTATCGGCACACGAAATCCGTCAGATTGTCCGTGATGCCGGTATTGTCGGCCTTGGCGGCGCTGGTTTTCCGAGTTTTATCAAACTTAATCCCGGCGTTCATCACAGTGTCGATACGCTGCTGATCAACGGTGCCGAGTGTGAGCCTTATATTACCTGCGACAGCATGCTCATGCTTGAGCGTGCCGATGGCATCCTCGATGGTATTGAGATCATGCGTTATGCACTGAATGCCGCTGAAGTCATTATTGCCATTGAGGACAATAAACCGGCGTCGATTTCTGCCATGCAACTGGCATTAGCCGCGCGACCAGAATTGAGCGATATTGATATTGCGGTGATACCGACCCGTTATCCGACGGGCGGTGAAAAACAGTTGATCCAGGTAGTCACCGGTAAAGAAGTGCCCAGTAATGGCCTGCCGATTGATATTGGCATTGTTTGTCATAATCCCGGTACTGCCTATGCCGTTGCCCGTGCCGTGAAATATGGTGAACCACTGATTTCGAGGATTGTGACCGTTACCGGCACCGATGTGAAACATGCCGGTAATTTTGAAACGCTGTTTGGCACACCCATCAGTGATTTACTAAGTTTTTGTGAAACCAAGCGTCAGCCTGATGAGCCGTTTATCCAGGGCGGTCCAATGATGGGTTACAGCCTGGCCGGCGATACTTTGCCGATCACTAAAACCGCCAATTGCATTTTGGTCGGTGTTGATGATGTCGCGCCCGCTAAAGACCCCTTGCCCTGCATTCGCTGTGGTGATTGCGCTGATGTTTGCCCGGCGAGTTTATTGCCACAACAAATTTATTGGTATTCCCGCGCCAAAGAATTTGATACGGCACGGGATTACAAGTTATTCGACTGTATAGAATGCGGCTGCTGTGATTATGTCTGCCCGAGTAAAATCCCGCTGGTGTCGTACTTCCGTTATGCCAAAACAGAAATTATGAACCAGGAACGTGAGCGGCAGAAATCGGATTTAGCCCGTGAGCGCCATGAAACGCGTTTAGAGCGGCTGGAACGCGAGCGGCTGGAAAAAGAACAACGCCAAGCGCAGCGTAAAGCCGCGCTGGAAGCATCAAAAAAAGCGGCAGCTAAAAAAGAACCAGCTGAAGCAGAAAACACTGTTGATGACCAAACTGTTGCTGAGGAGAAAAACTGATGCCGGTATTTCGGCTGAGTCCGCCGTTTTTAGCCGGCACTAACCGCGTTACTTTGCAAATGCTGCAAGTCCTGTTGGCGTTGATTCCGGCAGTGATTGCCATGGTGTATTTCTTTGGCCCGGCAGTGCTGATCAATATTGTGATCGGCGTGACCGTTGCGGTAGTCAGTGAAGTGCTGATGCTGCAATTACGTGGCCGGCCGGTTAAACCGTTTATCAGTGATGGCAGTGCGATAGTGACCGCCGTGTTGCTGGCGATTGCGATCCCCCCCTTATCGCCCTGGTGGTTGACGGCGATTGGTGTCAGTTTTTCTATCATCTTCGCTAAACATTTATATGGTGGCCTGGGCTATAACCCGTTTAATCCGGCGATGATTGGCTATGTTTTACTGCTGATTTCATTCCCGGTCGAAATGACCACCTGGTTACCGGTGAATAGCCTTGCAGAGCAGGCACCGGGTTGGTTGGCTTCATTAAGTGTGATTTTCACGGGTGAATTTCAAGGTATGGGCATAGATGCCTATTCAGGTGCTACACCGCTTGATCATATGAAAACGCAAATCAGTATGATGCGCTCACCCGACTATGTGGCCAGTCAACCTCTTTATGGCATGTTTGGTGGCCTTGGTTGGGAGTGGATTAATATTTGGTTTGCGTTGGGCGGTTTGTGGCTGATGTATCGCAAAGTCATTAGCTGGCATGTACCGATGGCGATGATTGCAAGTCTACTGGCAATCAGCCTCATTACTTGGATGATTGCCCCGCAAATGACCGGTTCGCCAATATTTCATTTGCTCAGTGGCGGCTTTATGCTCGGCGCTTTTTTTATTGCAACCGATCCGGTATCTGGTTCGACCACCTTAAGAGGTCGGCTTGTGTTTGGTGCTGGCGTTGGTTTGCTGGTTTACATTATTCGGGTTTGGGGCGGTTATCCGGATGCGGTGGCCTTTGCAGTGATCATGATGAATATGTTGGTACCGCTGATTGATTACTACACCCAGCCGAAAGTATACGGAGCCCGCTGATGCATGTGCTTTGGCAAAACCCTATTTTGCGAGTCGGTCTGATGATGGCGATATTTGCCATCGGCGCGACTGCACTGGTCTCACTGACCGAAACAAATACCCGTGAACAAATTGCCAACAATGAACGTGAGGCTTTATTAGAAGCCATTAAAGTATTAGTCCCTGCAGACAAATTTGATAATCAAATTTTGCAAGACACCCTGACTTTACCGCCGACGCCGGCGATTGGCACAACGGAGCCATCGACGGTTTACCGGGCCAGACAAAACGGTAAACCCTCAGCTGCGGTGTTTACCGTGATTGCGCCTGACGGTTACAGTGGCAGTATTAGTATGCTGGTCGGTATCAACTATGACGGTACGCTGGCCGGTGTTAGGGTCATTAGTCATAAAGAAACACCGGGCCTGGGTGATAAAATTGAAGCCAAACGTAACGACTGGATTTTGCAATTTGAGGGATTGTCGCTGAATAATCCGGAAAAGAGCGAGTGGAAAGTCAAAAAAGATGGCGGTCATTTTGACCAGTTTACCGGTGCCACCATTACTCCGAGAGCGATAGTCAATGCGCTTCGCGAAGCACTGGTATATTTTAAGAATAATCGGGATAAGCTGTTTGCCAAAGTTGAGGACAAACCATGAGTGTCTATACACAAATCATTCAGGACGGTCTCTGGAAAAATAATCCCGGACTGGTGCAGTTGCTTGGGCTGTGTCCGTTACTGGCCGTCACCAACAACATGGTAAATGGTCTGGGACTCGGTCTTGCCACCATTCTGACGCTGGTCGCTTCAAATGGCTCGATTTCATTGCTGCGTAACCATATCCCTGATGAAGCCCGCTTACCAGTGTTTGTCATGATTATCGCCTCCATCGTTACTGCCATTGAGCTGTCAATGAATGCCTGGTTTCATGAGCTGTATCTGATTTTGGGTATTTTTATACCGCTGATTGTTACCAACTGTTCAATCATCGGTCGCGCCGAAGCTTTTGCTGCCCGTAATCCGGTACTCCCCTCTTTATTAGATGGTTTTATGATGGGCATGGGCTTTTTATTTGTACTGGTTGTTTTGGGCGGCTTACGTGAATTAATTGGTCAGGGAACGCTACTCAGTGATGCTCATTTGATGTTTGGTGAAGCTGCCCGAGGTCTGACCCTTACGGTAATTGAAGATTATCGTGGTTTTCTGATGGCCTTATTACCCCCCGGTGCGTTTATTGGCTTGGGTCTGATCGTGGCCCTGAAAAATGTCATTGATGCGCGCCACAAAGCACGGCAACCCAAAACGGTCCAGGGTCTGGCTAGCGCCGCCGCAAGTTAATCGTGAATCAGCAACAGCGGCAGGAGTTTTTCAGCCGGCTGCGTGCCGCTGATCCAGCACCAACAACTGAGCTGCAATATGACTCGCCTTTTGAGTTGTTAATTGCTGTGATTTTATCGGCGCAGGCAACCGATGTCGGCGTTAATAAAGCCACGGCCAAACTGTATCCGGTCGCCAATACCCCGCAGGCTATTCTCAATTTAGGGCTCGATGGTTTAAAAAGCTATATCAAAACCATCGGCCTGTTTAATAGCAAAGCTGACAACATTATCAAAACCTGCCGGATTCTGGTCGAGCAATACAACAGCGAAGTGCCAGCCGAACGCGCCGCATTGGAAGCTTTACCCGGTGTCGGCCGCAAAACCGCCAATGTCGTGCTCAATACCGTTTTCAAACAGCCGGTCATGGCCGTTGATACGCATATTTTCCGGCTGTCCAATCGTACCGGACTTGCCAAAGGCAAAAATGTCCGCGAAGTTGAAGACAAGCTGGTCAAAAACACACCCAAAGAATTTTTGCTCGATGCCCATCACTGGCTCATTTTGCATGGTCGCTATGTTTGTACGGCCCGCAAACCCAAATGCGATCAATGTATCGTTAATGATTTGTGTGATGATTATCGTCGTCTGCAAAAACGTACTACAGCGGTTTTTTGATGTTTGGTCAAGATCGCGACACACTGCGCCAGTATTACCATCAGGTATGGCAAAAATGGCAGCAACAACAGCCCTTATCAGCATTGGAAAAACAAATTGCCGTGGTCATTCAGGAACATCCCGAATACCATGCCGCTTTTGCCGACAATGAGCATATACAACAAGAATTTTTTGTCGAAAACGGCCAGAGCAACCCTTATTTGCATATGGGTTTACACTTGGCAATACGCGAGCAAGTAGCGACTAACCGTCCAGTTGGTATTAATGATATTTATCAACAGCTGCTGAAAAAACATAATGGCGAGCAGCTGACAACCGAACATATGATGATGGAATGTCTGGCTGAAAGTATTTGGCAAGCGCAACGCAGCCAGCAGATGCCGGATGAAGCCGCCTACCTGCAAGCTCTTCGGCAATACTGCCGCTAAATCCCCTTTTTATTTTTGTTCAGGAGTGCACGCCATGAAGGCATTGCAATTTTCTCAGCCCAATGGTCCGGCACAATTAGTCGATTTGCCCGACAACTCACCCAGTGGGTTTGATTTATTGGTGTCTATCAATGCCGTTGCCGTAAATCCCGTAGACATTAAAGTGCAATCTGGTATTACCGATAAACCGAAAACGTTGGGCTGGGATGCCTGCGCCACGGTGGTTGCCCTGGGCGATAAAGTTCGCGGTTTTAAAGTAGGCGATCGGGTGTTTTATGCCGGTGATGTCAGCCGGCCCGGATGTTTTGCCAGCCAGCAATTGGTTGACAGCCGCATCGTTGGTCATGCGCCGAAAAGTCTCGATGATTTGGAGACGGCCAGTTTGCCGCTGGTCAGCCTGACTGCCTGGGAATTATTGTTTAACCGGCTGCGAATCAGTTTGCAAAAAGATCATGGCAAATCCTTACTGATCATCGGTGCCGCTGGCGGCGTTGGTTCGATGCTGATTCAACTGGCAAGGCAAATTGCTGGTTTAAAAGTAATTGCCAGTGTCGGCAGTGACGATTCCGCAGAGTGGTGCCGGTCGCTCGGTGCACATGACACGGTCAGTCATCGCGATGATTTATTGGCAAATTATCAGCAAACCAGTTTACCCGCCCCAGATTACATTATCTGCTTGGGTGACAGCGATCTTTACCTGCCGATCATGGCGGAATTGATTAAGCCTCAAGGCCTGATTGGACTGGTTGTTAGTTTCAACAAACCGGTAGATTTAAATTTGTTGAAAAACAAAAGCGCCGGCTTAGTCTGGGAATTTATGTTCAGCCGGCCAATGCTACAAACCGACGATATGCAACAACAGCATCGGATTTTGCAGCGTATTGCCGAGCTCATCCAATCAGGTTGTATACGGCATACACTAACGCAACGATTTGATACTTTAACGGTCGATAATCTGCAGGCGGCACATGCGCTGATTGAAACGGGCCACAATCGCGGCAAAATCGCATTGGGGCCGATACCAGGTTCCGATAACGCGTAGCGCCATTGCAGCGTTCCCCGTATAATTACGGCCATTCAGTGTGTCAGAGGTTAATAATGCAAACAAAAAAATCGGATAAATTTTTCGTCGGCAGTTTAGTCATCATTGGTGCTCTGGTATTGGTGGTGTATCTGATCCTTAACAGTATGTTATCTCTTGCCGACAGCGTTATCCCACCACCCAAAATGACTCCGGAAGCTATCAGCGAACGTATCGCACCGGTTGCTCAGGAACGTATTGGTGAAGAGCCAATTGTTGTCGCTACGGTCGAGGCCGATGCAGCCGAAGGTGCTGATACCAGTGAAGAAATTGGTCCAGGCAAACAAGTCTTTACTGCCGTTTGTGCAACCTGTCATGTCAGCGGCCTTTTGCAAGCACCAAGAATCGGCAACAAGGATGACTGGGCGCCGCGCATCGCAAAAGGCATTGAAACCCTGTATGACCATGCTATCAACGGTTTCAAAAATATGCCTGCCCGTGGCGGTAGACAAGATCTTAGTGACGAAGATGTCAAAGCGGCTGTTTCGTACATGGTTTCTCAGTCAGAATAAGTTTTGCCCTTTTGCCGGGGGATTTATCTATCCCCCGGCAAGTTTTAAGCTAGCCATCTTTATGCTCAGATACTTCACTTTGACCGCAGCAACGGACGCAAGCTTGACATGAATTTGCTTACTTTTAATTTACCGTTATTGGTCTTGTTGCCTTTTCTAATGGCACCATTTGTCGTCCTGGCAAATCGTTATCACCGATTAGCCCCCGCCTGGCTCGCTGGTATTACGACTTTATTGTCACTGGGGTTATTGTGGCCATCGCTCGATGCTGTATTTGCCGGCCAGACGATTCTCCAGAATTGGCAATGGATCCCCAGTATCGGTTTGCTATTCGCCTTCCGGCTGGATGGTTTGGCGTTGTTATTTGCATTACTTATCTTATTGATCGGCCTGCTGATTATTTTCTATGCGCGTTATTATTTAGCCCCTAAAGATTCAGCAGGCCGTTTCTACGCCTATTTAATGATGTTTATGGGCTCAATGCTCGGCATCGTACTTTCAGAAAACATCTTGCAACTTGTCGTGTTCTGGGAATTGACCTCACTCACTTCATTTTTGCTGATTAGTTTTTGGCAATATCGACAAGATGCCCGCCAGGGAGCCCGGATGGCTCTAGCCATCACCGGTGCTGGTGGTTTGGCCTTGTTGGGTGCAATGATTTTATTAGGCCAAATGGCGGGGAGTTATCAGCTGACCGACGTATTGGCAGCAGCTGATAGCATTAAAGCTGATCCCTATTTTGTACCCACCCTGTTGCTGTTTTTGCTGGCTGTATTCACCAAATCGGCACAATTCCCGTTTCATTTTTGGTTGCCACATGCGATGGCGGCACCCACCCCCGTGTCGGCTTATTTGCATTCGGCAACGATGGTCAAAGCCGGGATTTTTTTACTGGCAAGGTTCTTCCCGGTGTTTTCGGGGACGCCGGAATGGATTTGGCTGGTCGGTGGTGCCGGCATGGTTACTTTTGTCCTCGGTGCTTACATCGCGTTATTCAAACATGATTTGAAAGGTCTGCTGGCCTATTCGACGCTCAGTCATCTGGGGCTGATCACTTTATTGTTTGGCTTTAGTACCGAAATGGCCTTGGTGGCTGCACTATTTCATATCATCAACCACGCGACTTTTAAGGGCTCGCTGTTTATGGTGGCCGGCATAATCGATCATGAATCCGGCTCGCGTGATATGCGCAAACTCAATGGCCTGTTTAGAATGATGCCACACACCGCTGTGTTGGCGATGATTGCCGCCGCCGCAATGGCAGGCGTGCCATTGTTAAACGGTTTTTTAAGTAAAGAAATGTTTTTTGAGCAGGCGTTGTCAGCTTCAGGTGGCGGTTTATCGGCCTGGTTTGTACCCGTTA
>DASSWO010000244.1:0-6780 GCA_035704795.1 Methylophaga sp.
GTCGATGGTTATGAGGGCACCATTATTCGAATGAATCCGGATGGTTCCGATGCTGAAATTTTTGCAAAGGGTGTACGTAATTCAGTCGGCATGGATTTTCAGCCTGAAACCGATGTGTTGTATTTCACCGATAACAACACCGATATGATGGGTGATGATATTCCGCCAGGTGAATTGAATGCTGCTCCCCAAAAAGGCATGCATTTTGGTTTCCCGTATTATGCCGGCGGTAAGATACGTCACGAAGATTGGGCTGATAAAACACCGCCTCAGGAAGTCACTTTTCCGGTTGTAGAATTTCAGGCCCACAGTGCCAATCTGGGCTTTAAGTTTTATACCGGTAAACAATTTCCATCGGAATATCAGGGTGATGCCATTATCGCCCAGCATGGTTCGTGGAATCGCACCGATCCCGTTGGTTATTCATTGGTACGGGTGAAGTTTGATGATAATCATAACGTCATCGGTAAAGAGCCATTTATAGATGGTTGGTTACAAAATGGCGAAGCTTGGGGCCGGCCGACTGATGTACTGCAGATGCCTGATGGATCAATCCTGGTCTCCGATGACTACAACGGTGTGATTTACCGGGTCAGCTATGGCGAAGAGAATGCCATTCAAGCATCGACCGCCAGCGATGTGAGCACCAAAACCCTGACTGACTTAATGATGCCGGAATCGGTCATTGCACATCCCGACGGCCGCGTGTTTGTCACTGAAATTGGTGAATTCGGTAAAAATGGTGATGGCAAAGTGACCGTTGTTAATACCGATGGCAGCACCGAAACGCTGGCCGAGGGTCTCGATGATCCCAAAGGCATTGATATGTTTGACAACGCTTTGTATGTCGCAGATATCGATAAATTGATCAAAATCACTTTGGATGGCAAGACAGAAGTGATTGCTGGCGGTAAAGACTTTCCTGGCAAAGCCGAATTTCTCAACGATATCGAGATTGACGGTAACGGCAATGTTTTTATCTCCGATAGTGGTGATGATGACGGTAAAAACGCTGGTATTTATAAAGTCACACCAGACGGTAATATCACGGAAGTGATTAATGAAAAATCCGGTATCAAACGTCCCAATGGCTTGCTTAACGATGGTGTAAACCAAATGCTGGTTGCTGATTTTGGTACCGGTGATTTATTTACGCTGAATTTGACCAGTGGCAAAGTTGTTAAGGTTAACCAAGGTTTTGGCGGCGCCGATGGTCTGGTCCGCGATGCCAACGGTTTGCTGTATATCAGTGACTGGAAAAACGGCAAAGTCTGGCAATTGGTTGAGCCAAAAGCGACACCGCAACTGCTGCGCGATGACTTTAAAGCGGCAGCTGATATTGCCTTGTCAGCCGATGGCACACAATTACTGGTACCAGATATGAAAGCCGGCGCACTGGAGTATTTACCGGTTCGCTAACCTTTTGTAACTAATTTAAAGCCGGTGTCCTCGGGCACCGGCTTTTTTTATGCCAGGCAAAAATACAGCAGCAGCAAATTGCTAAACAATAAAAGCAAACTTAAACTTCGCCAAAAAGCCAGTGGATGCCGCTCTAACAACGGTGCCTGCTCCTCACGCAGATAGATCGGATTGGGCTTTTTCATATCGGCTTCAAATTCTGATAACACATCGTACCGGCGTGTCGGATTAAACTGCACCGCACGGCGAATCGCCTTATCCACCCAATGTGGAATCGTTACTTCAAAATCAGTCAGTGGCTGGTATTTAAGGCGATTGAGTTGTTGCGGCTGATGGATCTTGGCATAAGCTTCGCCATAAGGCAGCCGGCCGCTGAGCAGCTGATAGACCAATACTCCCAACGAAAATTGATCTGACAGCGGACTGCCCGATTCGCCGAGCAGATATTCCGGCGCAGTATAGTGTTTGGTCCCCAGCAAAGTCTTTCGCTCGACCGGCGTGGCGATATCAGCAATGCCGGCAATTTTGGTGGAGCCAAAGTCAATAATTTTGACTACCCCCTCCTCGGTTAGCAAAATATTGCCCGGTTTAATATCCTGATGCAGCATATCGAGGCGGTGAAACGCACGCAGCCCGGCGATCAGCTGCGGTAAAAGTTGCCTGACCGTTTGCAAACTCATCGGGCCGGCATCATTAAGCCATTGTTCTAAGGTACGACCTTCAACATATTCCAGCACGTAATACAAAAACTGCCTTGGCCGTAATTGCTCAATGACCCGAATCACATGCGGATGATCGATACGCCGGCCAATCCACTCTTCCAGTTGAAAACGTTCCAGATACGCCGGATCATCCTCAAAATTCACCGACGGTGTTTTCAGGACCACTTTGTGACCACTATCAGTATCGACAGCCAGATACAATTGACTGGTGGAGC
The DNA here is from genome assembly GCA_035704795.1 of Methylophaga sp. Taxonomy (GTDB): domain Bacteria; phylum Pseudomonadota; class Gammaproteobacteria; order Nitrosococcales; family Methylophagaceae; genus Methylophaga. The sequence continues at coordinate 2,357 of DASSWO010000244.1, forward strand.
TGGCATGTAATTCTTTGATCACCCGATAACCGTCGAGGATCACACCCTCATAGAGCTCAGGCGGAAACGGTAAAGCAGTCAGCCTTGCATAAACTTCATCGGCCGCCGGCGTAGGGACATTGGTAATTTGTAAAACCTGACAACTAAGATTATCGGTACTGCCCTGATCCAGCGCTTTTTGACAAATGGCAGCAGCGCAATTATCAAGATCTGAGTGCTCAAATAATACCTGTTTCAGTTGGCTATCACTGATCCATTCATAAACTCCGTCGGTCAGTAAGACAAAACAATCACCGGCTTCAATGGGCAGCGATTTATAGTCAATATCCAGGGCGTAATCAACACCCAGAGCGCGGCCTAAATAGGTTTTATCATCGCTTAGGTGAATCCGGTGATCACTGCTCAGTTGCTCCAGACTCTGACCCCTCAGCAAATAAATACGGGCATCACCGACATGAAACAAATGTGCTGTGGTGGATTTCAACACCACGGCTGAAAAAGTCGTGGCAAAACCACGATTGCTGTCACGAAAATGCTGACCCTGGCCGCACAGCCAGATATTAATCGCCGTCAGCACTTTGCCGCCTGATTGCTTGACTGACCAACTATCGGGCGTGCTGAAATAATCCTCAATAAAACCGGTAACCGCTGCATGACTGGCTTCACGTGCCTGTTCACTGCTGCTGATACCATCGGCCAAAGCGCAGACGATACCTTTATTTTCCAGCATCATCGGATTGCCAGGCACGGAGCAGCCCAGCGCATCCTGATTTTCAGACTTGACGCCGGCCAGCGATTGCTGCCCATAACGTACCTGTAAAGTTGCCAAAGCGCTTGCCTTAATGAACGTCGATCATCTGTACTGTACCATCCGGCAGTACTTCTGCCATCTGGCCACGCGGCTCATCCATAAACTGCACAGCCACCAGTGTTACGACCGCCGTTGCGGCAATAAACCAGAAAAACGTTTGCGCCGAGACCACCGATAAAACAGTCAGAAACACAACGGCACCGACATTGCCATAAGCACCGGCCATACCAGCGATCTGGCCAGTCAATCGACGCTGAACCAGAGGGACAACCGCAAATACCGCACCTTCACCGGCTTGTACAAAGAATGAGCAACACATAGTCGCCAACACGGCTAGGGCGATAAACCATTCCGGAGTTATCAAACCCATGACAAAATAACCAACAGCCAGGCCAGCCAGACAAATGGTCAAAGTCAATTTTCGGCCCAGCTTATCGCTGAAATAACCGCCAGTTGGCCGCGACACCAGATTCATAAAGGCAAAACCCGACGCCAGCAAACCGGCTTGTACCGCGCTGATGTCAAAAGTATCGCTGAAGAAGAGCGGCAACATCGACACCACTGCCAGCTCAGAACCAAAGGTTGCCAGATAAGCTAAATTGAGCACTGCCACTTGCTTAAATTGATAGCGATGAATGGCCGGTACCGGTTTTGCAAAGACGTGTTTATTGATCTGCCAGATGTGATGCAGCTGATAGACAAATAACAACAACAAAACGCCATAAATTATTTGTGTCACACCTGCCGATAACAGGCTGATACCGGCAGGTGATAATTTCCAGGCCAATAGCGCTAATGCCGCATATAACGGGATGCTCATAATGATATATAAGAAAAAATCGCCTTTACTGGTGACTTCCATAGCACCCGATTTTTTGGGTTTGAAATAGGTAGAACCTTTAGGCGTATCAGAGACGCTAAAGTAATAAATAAATGCATAAATCAGTGCCATGGCACCCGTAGTGGCAATGGCATAACGCCAGCCATTTTCGCCACCAAATATTAGGGCCAGAGTCGGTAAAGTCATCGCCGCAGCCGCGGAACCGAAATTGCCCCAACCACCGTAAATGCCTTCAGCCAACCCCACTTGTTTGGCGGGAAACCATTCAGAAATCATCCGGATACCAATAACAAAACCAGCACCGACAAAACCGAGCAGAAACCGCGCCAGCGCCATTTGTTCAAAACTATCGGCGATGGCAAAAAAGAAACACAGCATGCTGGATATACCCAAAAGCATGGTGTACATGATCTTCGGGCCGTATTTATCGACCAGCATACCCACGACAATGCGCGCAGGAATGGTCAGTGCCACATTTAAAATTAACAGGGTTTTAATTTGTTGATCCGTCAGGCCTAACGCATCACGAATAGATATCAACAACGGCGCATGGTTAAACCAAACCACAAAACTGATAAAAAAAGCGATCCAGGTCAGATGGAGAATGCGGCTGTTGCCGCTAAAAGACAGCAGGTTAATTTTTGAAGCAGACATAGCTCTCACTTTAAGAACAGGCTTACCAATATCGGTAGTCTGTCTTAGCCGGAATCATGCCAAACTGTAAGCCATTGATTTAATTGAAAACTAAAAATATAAAACAGTATTTAACGCACTTGTTTAAAGCAGTTTAATCACCATTGCACCATCTGAAGGCAGTGTTTTATGCGGCCAAGGCCACGGCATTTTTGCCCGATTGCTAATCAAAGACATCTCCCTCTCGGCTACAATCAGCGGCACCAGCCATGTACTGCTTAACATCTCGTCAGCAGACTCTGCGCAAATATACGATTATTTTTATTCATTCTGATGCCTCTAAAAACAAAAAAGCCATGTACCGCAATTGCGGAAACATGGCTGCATTGCCACGCTGACACTTCGAGTTACCGTACATAAATTAATCAGATTTTAAATGCGCAATATCTGCCTGTTTTTAATCAGTTCGTTTATAAAGATTAGTTTGAGATTTCAATTATGTGCTTAGTACCGTGGTGCTAACTGTCCGTCGAGGTGCGTGCCAGCAGCTGTTTCAATTCCGGAATACAGGAACCGCAGTTGCCGCCAGCCTGACAAGCAGCGGTAATTTGGTCGACGTTTTGCAGATTTTTTTCGCTAATTGCCTTAAAAATAGTTTGTTCAGCAACACCATAACAAGCACAAACCATCGGTCCTGAATCGGCCTGACCATCGGGTGCTTTCCCCATCAGCAGGCTTTGTCGCTGAGCATTATCGAGTTGGTCGGCTGCAAATAACCGGGTGAGCCAGCTACGATCTGGCAAATGATGATCCGGGCCGATAAATACAACTGCCTGTAATTGTTTATTAACCACTTTACCGGCACGATAGCGACCGGCTTTTTTATCGGCAAACTCAAGCCATTCACCCTCCTGACCGATCACCGTTTGTGCCCAATGCGACGGATTCAATAAAGCTTGTTCACCAGCGAGTTCATAACGCCAGAATTGCTGGCCTTTGACTTTTACCCAGTAACTGATTTGCGCCAGATCCAGTGGCTGCCTGGACAAAATAAAACCATGCCATAAAGCTTTAAATGGCCGTACGGCTACTGCCGTTTGTTTGGACTGTGGCTGGCCAGATATCGGATCAGTGATTGGCGCCACCAATACATCGGCAACTGCATGCGCAGCAAACTGGCCATTCCAGTGAATCGGCACAAACACACTACCCAGCCGCTGCCCTTCACTTAATTGCACCCGGCCGATTAACCGGCCATAGGGGCTTTCGACAACGGCTAACGATTTATCGACACATTGCCAACGCGCCGCATCACGCGGATGAATCTCAATAATCGGCTCCGGAGTGTGATTACTCAAGCGAGCCGCCCGACCAGTGCGGGTCATGGTATGCCATTGATCACGAATCCGGCCGGTATTTAAAATCAACGGGTAATTTTCGGTATCCGATAACTGTGGCAGTTGCGGCGTCACCGGCACCATACGGCTTTTACCAGAGACGGTAAAAAACTGGCCATCGGCAAATAAACGCGATGTGCCCTTTGATTTCTCTGCAGTTACAGGCCATTGCAGGGGTTGATAGTCGGCAAAAGCCGCATCAGAGAAACCCGCCAGCATGCTGATATCAAAATCACGACTGCCATTATTTTCAAAGCCGGAGAGCGCTGCATGTTCACGAAACACATCCAGCGATGAATTAAAATCAAACGCATCGGCATAACCCATCCGGGCAGCAACATCACGGATGATTTGCCAATCAGCTTTGGCTTCACCGGGTGCTGGTAAAAATGCCCGCTGCCGGGAAATACGCCGTTCAGAATTAGTAACGGTGCCGTCTTTTTCACCCCAGGCCAAAGCAGGCAACAAAACATCGGCAATTTCAGTGCAGTCGGTGCGTGACTCACAATCACTGACCACAACAAACTCACAGTCTTGCAACGCTTTTTTGACGGCATCGGCATCCGGCAGGCTAACCACCGGATTGGTGGCAATGATCCATACCGCTTTGATTTTACCGCTGGCGATATCGGCAAACATATCGACAGCTTTGGCGCCGGCAGTATGGGTGAGCTTATCAGTCCCCCAAAATCGCGATACCCGATCATGGTGTTCAGCATTGCCGATTTCCATATGGGCTGCC
>DASSWO010000270.1:0-5346 GCA_035704795.1 Methylophaga sp.
CGACCAGCCAGCGTGTTTATCAATGTCGATTTACCGACATTGGGAATACCCATGATCATGGCTTGAATTTTCTGCACACTGTTGACCTTCTCGGGCAACATCTGCGTCACCAGTTGCAGAATCAACTGCCGGCAATCATGCTGCTGAGCGCTGATAGCAAGTGTTTTTACACCCTGCTCTTGTTCTAAATAGGACTGCCAGGTTTGCGTTAGCGCCGGATCAGCGAGATCGGTTTTGTTGAGCAATTTAATGCACGGTTTGTCGCCACGCAGCTTGCTGAGCATTGGATTAGCACTGCTGAACGGGATACGAGCATCCAGCACTTCAATGACCAGATCGATGTCCGGCAGTATTTTTTTTATCTCCAGTCCAGCTTTGTGCATATGACCTGGGAACCATTGAATTGCCATGCCTTAACCTATTAAAAGTAATTCGCTGGTTATTATACGTTTATGCCGGTTAACTGCTTAAGTACTGTGAGATATCTACTTCGTCAATTTGTTCTGATGGCAAAAAGCGTTGGGCATATTGCAGGTAAACACCGCTGCGTAAAAACAGCTCAAAAACATCTCGATCCACATGCTGACGCTCGACCATTTTATGCAGAATATCGACAGCGACACTAACGGGTTTAGCCTTTTTATATGGTCGATCTGCGGCGGTTAACGCTTCAAAAATATCCGCCAGCACCATAATACGCTCCGGCATTGACAAGTCTTCAGCGGTCAAGCCACGTGGATAACCGGTACCAATCATGGTTTCGTGATGTGTTGAAGCATAGCGCGGTACTTTGGATAATTCGGGGGGGAATGGCAGATTTTCCAGCATTTTGATGGTGCTGATAATGTGTTCGTTGATCTTGAATCGATCTTCGGGCGACAGTGTGCCGGCTCGCACCGTCAGATTATGTAGCTCACCGAGATTATAGAGATGTTCTGGTACTTGCATTTTAATACCGAATTTCGGATCAAATTCGATGCTGTGTTGATGGGCAATGATGTGCTCTTTTTTATCAGCGAGTAAATATTCTGTCGCTGGCAAAGTGGCTGATTCGCCGCTACAGCGATCTTCTTCTACCGGTGACAAACCAAGACGGTCATCAAAATGACGAAGCCAGGTCACCTTAGCCAGTGAGTATAAGCGTTCAATTTCTGCATCATCCATTGATTCACTACCAATATTACAATGCGCAATAAAGGCAAAATCAGCTTGGAATTGTTGCTGCAATGCCTCAAATTCAGCGCGAAATTCAGCTTGTTTGGCAGGCTCTGCGGCACAGTGTTTTAAATAGCTGATTTCAGCATCACGTAGCAACACTTCAAAACGCATACGAATTTCGTGGATACGGTTATAAATCGTCTCCAGCTTGGTGCCTTTATCGACAATATGTTCAGGCGTGGTGATTTTGCCGCAATCATGCAACCACGCACCGATACGGAACTCGCGCCATTCCTTTTCATCACGGAAACGGAAACTGTTAAAAGGCGCTTCATGGCTTTGCTCGGCTTTTTCGGCAAGCATAAAGGCCAGTTCCGGCACCCGTTCGCAATGACCTGCGGTATAAGGTGACTTGTGATCGATCGCCTGAGCAATTAACTCAATAAACGCTTCCATCAGCGCTTCCTGAGATTTTTCGTGTTCTTCAATGGAATGAGACATGGCCATCATCGATGTCGCCAGATCACTGATTTCGACGATATTACTGCGGACTTGCTCGACTTCGCTAAAACGACGTCGTTTAATGCGTTCGCTGTCTAATGCCAGATTACGCACCGCCTTGACAATCGGCGAGGCAAATAACCAACTCACCGGCAATAGCAACAGCAAAATCGCCGCCGTTACCCAGATGGATTTTTGCACTTTGTCCATTGCCGGCGCTAACACACTGGCCACCGGCGTGATAATGGTAAAAAACTCGTTTTCATCAACACTATCAGACATCGGCTGGATATAGACAAAATAATCTTCACCATTTAACTGTAGGGTTTGCAGTGTTTTCTGGCTCAGATAGATATCTTCATCCAATAATTCTGGATAGGGCACGGCACCGGCGTTGAGGCCACTGCCATCCGCTGCCAGCCATTTGTCAGCCAGTGCCTGAAGCTGCTTTTCACCTAAATTGGCCAAGGCCAAATTAAAAATCTCGGCCAGCGCTGCTTTATCGCGATTAATTAAAAAATGCAGGCTGGTGGGTAGCTTATTGTCAGCGGCAATATCAATATCACTATGCACTGTTAAACCAGCAAAAAAATACTGGTCGGCGGTATATTGCAGAATCGCTGCACTATCCATTCCCGCATCGGCTTTGCCATCACGAACGGCCGTCATCACCTGGCGGACTGAGTCCACTTCGAGGATATTGATTTCCGGAAATGTTTCACGCAAATTACTAATCAACGACCATCCTTCCGGAATGGCGACCGTTTTGCCCTGTAAATCAGACAAACGGCTTATCTTGATGTCATCACGGGTAACCACGCCATAAGGTAACTTAATGAAAGCATCGGTCATTTGCCCCAGCGCCCGGCGATATTGATTATCGTAAACTGGCTGAATCACATCCAGTTCACCCTCGATAAACATTGCCGCCATTTCCTGCCAGCTCAAACCATTCAAATAACGCAGCTCGAGCCCGGTCATTTCAGCAATATAATTCATCACATCAATGGCATAACCGTATGGCTTTCCCGCTACGGCAAAATTCACCGGCGGCCAGTCAGTCTCGTTAGATACCAGCAAATATTTATTGGCTTCGATAATTTTTTGTTGCGCATCTGTGAGTGATAAAGCAGGTGCTGGAGGCAAACTGTTACTACTTGCCACCTGCTGATTTGAAGCAATGATTTCACCACTTTTCTGATAAAGATAAATTTCGCTGTCAGCGCCTAAATTCTGACTTTGAAAAAAGTCGGATAAAGAGGACAAGGCAATATCCATTGCCAAAACTGCATCACTCCCGGGAATTTTGGTGGAATAAGTTTGACCGGGCGACTGAATATGTTGCAATAAATAAGGCTCTGTTTTAAAAACCTCACCCTGTTTGGCATTGTTAAACCATTGACGATTTCCGGCATTGTAATCCGTTGGATGTTGCCGGCTATCACGCAAGTTAAACTCAGCATCATAATATTCAAACCGCCGTATCCGTTTATCACCACGGCCGCTGACCGTAATGGTTACCCAGCGATCCTCTGGCGCTGCGCGCAATTGCTCTCGTAAATTATCATCGGCCTCAAGATTAACCAATTCATACAAATCGCCACCCTGATAACCAACATATATGGCGAAAAACATCAAATTACGCTGCATCACTTCCGCAAACAGGCGTCGGGTATCAGGTGAGATTTTTTTACCATCCAGCAACCGTGGGAATTGCGCCATAACTCGTGTGGCAGCTATCGCACGACTATCAACCGCTGCAATATAGTCACGGGTACTGGTTGCAGTTTGCTGATATACATACGAGGTTGCTTCGGTGGCCAGCGTCTTATTGAAAAAATACTGCAAACCAATCGCGACACTGGCAATCAGCAAACTGGAAATCATAAAGCCGGCGATCACGGTGGCACGTATTGAAATTCGCAAGCCTCGCCCTTTAATCGGTAATGCCATACCGGCCCTCGTCAGTCATGTTTCTTATAGTGGGATTAAACACGTTTCATCATTCTATACAACGATTGTGCGCTACCGAACATAATAACTGATATTTACGACATCAAACTGCTTCGCTGGTCATCAGCGCTTATCAATTCATCGCATCTGACAGGGTATAATGCGGTCTGTTTTATAGTGACTAGCGCACCATTTCCGGAGTAGCGCATACAACGCTTTTTTCAAAAGGTCAGACTCACTAAATGCGGGCCAAAATAAGACACTATTTCATTTTTAGCTGTGGCTGGCTGTGCGTCATTCTCGGTTTGATAGGTGCATTGCTGCCGGTGGTGCCTACCACACCGTTTATGATTCTGGCGTTGGCCTGTTTTGCCGAGACCTCACCACGCTTTCATAAAATGCTGCTTAATAATCGCTGGATTGGTCCGCCGTTGAGACAATGGGATCAAACCAAAACCGTTCGCCGTAGGACCAAGTACCAGGCAGTAGCGATGCTGGTAATTGCTTTTAGCTTCTCAATTGGTTTGCTTTGGGGCCGCTGGCAATACCAATTAGCGCTGCTGACGTTGGCGGTCATCATGATAGGCTTTGTGCTGCATCTTAAAGAGTCAGAGCCTAAATATGACGATTAAAACGCTAATGCAAGCACGCCATAGTACCCGTGCTTTTCTTGATAAACCTGTGACAACAGCGGATATCGCAGATTTGCTGGATACTGCAAGACTGGCGCCTTCCGGTGCCAATACTCAGCCATGGCAAGTTGCCGTGTTAACGGGCAGTGCCAAACAACAACTGGCCGAAGCCATTCAACAGGCTTTTTTCAGCGGCGCTGCATCTCATCCCGATTACAATTATTATCCTACCCAGTGGCAAACGCCTTACACAGAGCGGCGCCGGGCTTGTGGTTTGCAGTTGTATCAAAGTCTGCAAATTGCCCGCGGTGATAAAGCGGCACAACAAGCCCAGTGGGCGGCTAATTACCGGGCTTTTGATGCACCGGTGATGCTGTTGTTTTTTATGGATGGCGCCATGCAAACCGGCTCTTATTTAGATTTGGGTCTGTTTTTACAATCACTGATGCTGGCAGCCACCGAAAAAGGCCTGGCAACTTGTCCACAAGCAGCCTTGGCTGAATACCCTGATATTGTTAAAACGCAGCTGGATTATCCAGCGGACAGTCAATTGGTTTGCGGTCTGGCAATAGGTTACGAAGATACGGCGGCGGCCGTTAACCAATACCGCACTGATCGCATTACGGTCAGTGAATTTACCCGGTTTTTCAGTTAATTTTTTGGGAGTTTTTTGATGGATTTAGCGACTTTTCTCGCCACTTTGAATGAAACGCCGGCGCAAATCAGCTTTGCCGATACCATTGCGGTCATTGATGCCAATTATGATTTTACGCCCACTGCTTTCAAAAATGCCGGTTTAGAAAATCAGGCAGGACAAAATAATGGTTCATGCAAAATTTTTGCTTTTGGATTACACCAGGATCTCAATGAAGCCCACACGCTGGCGTGCTTTGGTGATTTTTACCGCAAAGAGGTGTTACTGAATCCGAAAGGCGATGATCATCAGAACATCCGCCACTTTATGAAACATGGCTGGGATGGCATCAGCTTTGCGGGCGAGCCGTTAAGCCGCAAATAAAAAATGGGCAGCCGTCGAAAACAGCTGCCCACATTTTTTACAGCAGAACCCGTTCGATACCACCTGCTTTGGCGTTATCGATAA
>DASSWO010000284.1:0-2692 GCA_035704795.1 Methylophaga sp.
CACGCTGGCTGGTCGGCTAATTGCCAAGACCGGTAACGAGCCGGCCATCACTAAAATGCAGCAACGCATTAAGATTGACGATGTCATGGTGCTGCACGATACCCCCGGCATGCTCTGGGGAAATCTGGAAAATCCCGGTACCGGCTATCGGCTGGCGATTACCGGCGCGATTAAAGAAACCGCTTTTGAAAACCAGGATATTGCGCTGTATGCAGCGGCCTATTTAATGCAGCAGTATCCTGACACCTTACAAGCTCGCTTTAATCTGCCACATCTGGCCGCCAATGAAACAGAGCAACTTGCCGAAATGGCGGTTAAACGGGGGTGTTTACGTGCTGGCGGTGTGGCCGATTTAGAACGTATCAGTAAAATTATGCTGACAGAATTACGCGCCGGTAAACTCGGCCCGATAACACTGGAAACTCCAGAAATGATGCAGCAGGAGTTGGTATTACTGGAACAAAGCCGCGCCGAAAAAGCTGAAAAAAAAGCGCAGCGGAAACAAAAAAATTCGCGTTAATATGTGACTGAACTTGCTCTGCTTACCGGCAGTCTATGCAATACATGCGCTTTTGAGGATACACACGATGAAATTCATGACCGTTATAATGTTAGCCCTGCTCAGTGGCTGCGCCGCAATGAATCCCTCGATTGAAAACCCGCCGGCTCGAGATCTGCAATATGCACAGGTGTTGCCGAATCTTAGCCAGTATCAGGGCGAAGTAGTGCGTTGGGCTGGTGTGGTCGCCGATGTCAGTAATCTGGAAAATCAGTCAGAACTGACGCTGGTGCAGTTTCCGGTGACTCGATATGGCAAACCCATCACCACTGCAAACAGTGCTGGCCGGTTTATTGTGAAAAGTAACGGTTTTCTGGATCCGTTAATTTATGAAAAAGGTGCCTTGGTTACCGTCGTTGGCACGTTAAGCGGTGATGAAACCCGAAAAGTAGGTCAAAAATCCTTGCTGATGCCGGTGGTGACCATGACCGATAGCCAAGTCTGGCCTGAGCAATACGCAGATCGCGAGCGCCCATACAACCCAAAACATGATTGGCCGTTTCGTGGTTACGGCTACTATGGCACTGGTTCTTACTCGCCCTGAAACCAGTCATTTTACAGGCGTCAAATATCTAAATGAAAATGATTTGCATTTAGATTAGCTGATCTTTATACTGCATCTCAGCTGATTGCTGACCGTTGAGGTGACGCCCGATGCAGTTCAATAAACCTACTTCTGATCACCAGACTATTCATCTGGCGTTTCGCCAGGAGCGGCTGGAAATGCTGATCCGTCAGGGTAAATTGCACGCCGCCGATTTCAATTGTCTCGATTCTTCTTCCAAACGAAGTGTATGGAGCATGCTGCTGGCGGCCGCCGCCAGTCGCTTGAAAAATCATTGATGAATAATCCCCAACAAGACAACTGGGCAGCCCAGTTATTGCTTAGTGCCAATGCCCATTTGGAAACTCATTACCGGCAACAGGCGAGTGCCTGTCTGGCACTACAAATTGCCCGCAATTATCGCTTGCTCACCGAGCAGGATGAACATCCCTTAAAACAACAACTTTGGCAATCACTAGCGAGACGCTGGTGGCTGAGTTATCAGCTGCATCGTGGTCACTTAGCCCATTGTGATGCCAGTGATTTTTTATAACAGGAGTGATTTATGCAACAGACCAATAGCTGCCAGCCAGAAACCATTCTCAGTTCACCGGGCTGTGATGTTCAGTATTGCCCGGATTGTCAGATGATTCATATCAACATGGGCGCTTTAACGCTGCGAATGACTGAGCAGCAGTTTGCTAACTATGCCATTGATATCAGCAAAGCCATGTTTCATATGCGTCAACGAGAGACCGGTCAGTACAGCATGCGAGTCATGATGTAGTTAAGTTAACAAAAACTAACAATCTATATTGTAATGATAATAGTTTGCATTTAGAGTATTCGCTTTTTCACGTTCTGACAGGCCACATTCAATGACTCAGAAAAAACTTCTCTCCGCAATGACCGCTGCGGCAATCAGCAGTTTCTCCATGCAAGCAATTGCCGAAGATGATGTTAAAAGCTTAGATGCTTTTACCGTTATTGGCAGTGGTGAAGCCGCTCGTGACTTACCAGGCTCGGCCTATTTTGTCGGCAACGAACAATTAACAATAGAAGCAACGACAGATATTCACCAGGTTTTAAAGACCGTACCAGGTGTATATGTTCTGGAAGAAGATGGTATGGGCTTGCGGCCTAACATCGGTATTCGTGCCGCAGCACCAGAGCGTAGTCAAAATATTACACTGATGGAAGATGGTGTGTTGATTGTACCAGCGCCGTATTCAAATCCAGCTGCCTATTACTTCCCAACGGCGATGCGCATGCATTCAATTGAAGTGCTGAAAGGTGCGCCATTATTGCGTTATGGTCCACAAACCATTGGTGGTGTAGTGAATTTGGTATCAACACCGATCCCTGAAGAACATTCAGGCCGTGCCATGTTGATGCTCAGTGACGAAGGTTCTTTCGATACCCACGCTTATTATGGTGGTAAAGAAGGCGGGTTTGGTTATTTGCTGGAAACCGTACAGCGCAATAATGAAGGCTTCAAAGATATTGATCGCAGCAGTCAGGATAGCGGTTTTGAGATCCAAGATTATGTCGGCAAACTTTCGTGGGAAGATGAGCGTAATGAAGTGTTG
>DASSWO010000022.1:0-2653 GCA_035704795.1 Methylophaga sp.
CAATGCCATGTAACTGGGTGATTTCAGCGCGGTGAATATGGCCACAGACCACACCATCAACCCCTTGGCGTGCTGCTTCATGAGCAACGGCTTCTTCAAAATTACTGATGTATTGCACGGCGTTTTTAACTTTATGTTTTAAAAACGCGGCCAGCGACCAGTAGGAGAAGCCCATTTTGCGACGAACCAAATTGACATAACGATTAGCGCGTAGCAAAAACTCATATAAACGGCTGCCAATTTTCGCCAACATCGGCGAAATCTTCACCACACTGTCAAATTCATCGCCATGCAGTATTAATAACTTGCGATTATCGGCGGTGGTGTGAATGGCCTCATGTTTGATTTCCACATTACCAAACACCATGCCGTCATAATCACGAAACACTTCATCATGGTTGCCTGGAATATAAACAACCTTAGTATTGTGTTTGGCCTTACCGAGTAAAGTGCGAATGACATTATTATGTTGCTGCGGCCAGAACATACGTTTTTTCATTTCCCAGACGTCGATGATATCGCCGACCAGATACAAATATTCGCATTCGGTATGATGTAAAAAATCCAGCAGCAGTTCGGCGCTGCAACCCCGAAAACCTAAATGAATGTCTGAGATCCAGACGCTGCGAACTTTCAGTTTTTGTTTAGGACTTACTTGTGTTTGCATAATGCGCCCCTATCTTTAACTTGAGCGCACACTAACGAAAGACTATTGCAGCGATGTGACTTTTTGGTTGCAGAAATATGACGCGGTCACCCATTATCACCGGCAATATGACTAACTACAGGAATTGAATGGCTATGAGTAACCCATTATTAGATCACGAATTTTTACCGCCTTTTTCGAAGATCAAGGCGGAACATGTCGAACCTGCGGTGGATCACGCTTTAGCCCAGGCTCGGCAAATGGTCAGAGATACGCTGGATGGTTTGCAGCAACCGACCTGGCAAACCCTGGTGGTGCCTATGGAAGAACTGGACGTATTAATCGACAAAGTCTGGTCGCCGGTCAGCCATTTAAATTCGGTGATGAATTCAGAAGAATTACGCAAAGCCTATAACGCCTGCCTGCCGAAACTCAGCGATTTCGGTACTGAATTAGGCCAAAACGAAGACTTGTATCAAGCCTATAAAACGTTGCAGCAAAGTGCTGAATATGACCAACTTAATACCGCGCAGAAAAAAGTCATCGACAATGCTGTGCGTGATTTCCGGCTGTCGGGCGTCGAATTAAGCCCGGCCGATCGTCAGCGTTTTAAAGAGCTGTCACAACAAATGACTGAGCGCTGCGCCAAGTTTGAAGAAAACCTGCTTGACGCCACCCATGCGTGGAAAAAGCACATTACCGATGAAAGTCTGCTGTCGGGCCTGCCGCCATCAACTATTGGAATGGTCGAGCAAATGGCCAAGCGAGAAGGTTTGGAAGGCTGGCTGTTTACCCTCGACTTCCCATCCTATATGCCGGTGATGAGCTACGCTGATAATCGCGAATTTCGCGAAGAAATGTATACCGCCTTTGCCACCAAGGCTTCGGATCAAGGCCCGCACGCCGGTCAGTGGGATAACACCGGGGTGATGAAGGATATCCTGCAATTACGTCATGAACTGGCGCAGCTGTTAGGTTTTGCCAATCATGCCGAGCGTTCATTGGCCACCAAAATGGCAAAAACGCCGCAGCAGGTGTTGGATTTCTTAAGTGATTTGGCAGCGCGCAGCAAACCGATTGCCGAAAAGGAATATGCCGAATTATGCGAATACGCCAAACAGGAATCAGGTCTGGAAAGTCTTGAGGCCTGGGATGTCACTTATTTTGCCGAAAAACTGCGTCAGCAGCGTTATTCGATTTCGCAGGAAGAGTTAAAGCCGTATTTCCCGCAAGACAAAGTCGTGAATGGTTTGTTTGCGGTAGTGAATCGCCTGTATGGCCTCGATATCCGCGAAAACAAAGACGTCGATGTCTGGCATCCGGATGTACGCTTTTTTGAAATCGTCGGTGATGATGGCAAAGTCCGCGCTCAATTCTATTTAGATATGTATGCCCGTCAGCACAAACGCGGCGGTGCCTGGATGGATGAATGCAAAGTGCGCCGTAAAACCCGCGATGGCATTCAAATCCCGGTGGCGTTTCTGACCTGTAATTTCTCAGAACCGGTTGGTGATAAACCAGCGCTATTTACTCATGATGAAGTCACTACGTTGTTCCATGAATTTGGTCATGGTCTGCATCATATGCTGACTAAGATTGATGCAGCCGGCGTATCGGGTATCAATGGCGTTGCCTGGGATGCGGTCGAATTGCCCAGCCAGTTTATGGAAAACTGGTGCTGGGAGCGCGAAGCGTTGGATTTGATTTCCGGGCATTACGAAACGGGTGAAAAATTGCCAGATGATCTGTACGACAAAATGATTGCTGCGCGTAATTTCCAGTCGGCGATGATGATGCTGCGTCAGTTGGAATTCTCGTTATTTGATTTCCGTCTGCATCTGGAGTTTCAGCCAGATGAAGCCAATCAGGTCGATAAAATTCTCGAGCAAGTCCGTGATGAAGTGTCAGTGGTTAAACCGCCGAAATTTAATCGCTTTGCCCACAGCTTCGCGCATATTTTTGCTGGTGGTTATGCCGCTGGTTATTACAGCTACAAATGGGCCGAGG
>DASSWO010000054.1:0-5932 GCA_035704795.1 Methylophaga sp.
TGTACACTTTTTTTCACCGGCGCAAAGGTATCTTCATCTTCACTCAAACCGGCCATACTCAGCATGGAGTGTTCGGCAACATCACGAATAACGTCGACCACGTCATCAATGGTGATACGACCGAGCAGGTAGTTATCTTTATCGACCACCGGTGCTGAAATCAAGTCGTGTTTTTCAAAGCGGTGGGCAACATCTTCATCAGACATATTGGCCGGAATGGCCTCCACTTGATGCGACATGACTTCACGCACTGTCATCGAACGGCTACGGCTGACGACTTGCGATAAACGCAAAGTGCCGAGATATTTGTCATTGTGATCAACGACATACAAACTGTCGGTGTTTTCCGGTAAATCACCGAGCATACGTAAATAGCGCAGCACCACTTCCAGGGTAATATCCGAACGCACCGTCACCACGTCGGTGTTCATCAAACCGCCGGCGGTGTCTTCCTCAAAACCGAGAATGACTTCGATGCGACGGCGGCGCTGGCTGTCCATCGCCCGCAGCACTTCCTGCATGACATGGTCCGGCAGATCCTGCAACAAGTCGACCACGTCATCGGTATCAAGATCTTCAGTGGCGCTGAGCAGATCCGCGGTATCCATATCAACCATCAGGCTGGTACGGACGTCCTCACCGATATACGACAGCACTTCACCACGTAGTTCGGGATTTATAATCGGCCAGCAGACTTTACGTTCAGCTGGCGGCAGTGATTCGAGTAAGTGCGCCGTTTCTGCCGGATGCAAACTTGCCAACAAACGCCGCATTCTGACGAAGCGGCCACTTTGCAGCGCATCGGCAAGAGTATCGAGCGAATGATTTAAAGCATGGTATTGATCCAGCTCAGACATGTCCGGCTCCACAGGGCGTCGGTGTTCGGGAATTGGCTTGCCGCTTATTTTAGCCTGTGGGGCCGGTGCTGGATAGCGCTAAATCCAGTACCAGTTCATCTTTACGGTTAATCAATTAACCGTAAAGATGAACACATCTTAATGATCATGTTCGGGCGCGTTGATCTGTTCGAGCAGCAAATCGGCTTCCAGTGCATCGGAAACGTCCATGATTTGCAGGGTATTGGTGGGAAGTTGATCCAAATCGGTTTCGTTAATGATCTGTTTCACTTCCAGCAGCGCATTGGGATGCATACTGAAGTGCTCCAGCCCCATCGCCAGCAGCAAGCGGGTAAAGCGCGGATCGCCAGCCATCTCACCACACATGGAAACCGGAATATTATGGCGTTTACCGGCTTCGAGTGTAATGTGGATCAGCTTTAATACCGCTGGATGCAAAGGATCGTAAAGATAGTTAACGTGGTCATCAATGCGGTCAATGGCCAGTGTGTACTGAATTAAGTCATTGGTACCAATCGACAGAAAATCAACATGCCTGGCAAACATATCGGCGCAGACGGCACTGGCTGGAATTTCGATCATGGCACCAATCTCAATATACCGGTCGTATTCAAGACCCTCGCGATCCAACTCGACTTTGCATTGCTCAAGCAAATTACGCGCTTGCGTCAGTTCATGCATGGTCGAAATCATCGGGAACATGATTTTGATTTTGCCATAAGCGGAAGCCCGCAAAATCGCCCGTAACTGCGTGCGAAACATCGCCGGTTGCGCCAGACATAAACGAATGGCCCGTAAACCCAGTGCCGGATTCGTGACAATATTCTGGGAAAGCTGCCGGCCCCCATCAACGGTTTTATCGGCACCCAGATCAAAGGTACGAATAGTAACCGGATGGTTGTTCATACCTTCAACAACATCACGATAAGCCGCCAATTGTTCCTCTTCCTCTGGTGGCGCCAGCCGGTTCATATACAGAAATTCAGTACGATACAGGCCGATACCCTGGGCGCCGGCGGCAGAAATCGTACTGATATCTTCAGGCAATTCAGCATTGGCCAGCAAAGTAATGGTTTTGCCGTCACGGGTTTCGGTCGGTTGTGATTTATAACGGCTTAATGACGAAATATGCTCATCAAAGGCGATACGTCGCTGCTGGAATTCGGCTGTTGTTGTTTCGTCAGCGCCGGCAATCATGATGCCAGCCTCACCATCAACGATTAGCGGTTCATTGTCCTGCACATACCGGCGCACTGACTCAACACCGATAATTGCCGGAATACCCAGGCTACGGGCCAGAATCGTGGTATGTGACGTCGCACCACCATGTTCGGTGACAAAGGCTGCAATACCCTGATGTTGCATTAATACGGTATCGGCCGGTGTTAAATCTTCGGCAATGATGATGTGGCCTTTCAGCCGGCCATCGGGGATTTCGTGATCGGCGACTTCCTGATCAGCGAGGATCCGATGCACCCGGTTGACCACATGATCGACATCATCACGACGGGTGCGTAGATAAGGATCATCCATCTCATTAAAGACGTTAATGAGTGCATCACGTTGCAGTTGCAGCGCCCATTCGGCATTACAGCGTCGCTGGCGAATCATATCGACCGGTACTTTGCTCAAAGACGAGTCATTGAGCATCAGAATATGGGTATCAATAAAGGCAATGACATCTGACGGTGCATTGGCTGGAATATGATTACGAATGGCTTTTAACTGTTGTTTGGCCTGTTCAATGGCATCCAGCAGCCGATCCACTTCCTGTTCAATCGCAAATGCCGGTATCAGGTATTCACGGACATCCGGCTGGTTATGAAAAAGAATATGCGCGCGGCCGATGGCGATACCGCGTGAAACACCGAGCCCTTGTAATTCCAGGGTCATTGGCCTTCCCCAAAATAATTAGCGATAAGCTCACCGATGGCTTGCAGCGCAGCATCGGCGTCATCACCATCCGCACGCACAGTGATATCTGTCCCTTTTGCAGCTGCCAGCATCATGACACCCATAATACTTTTGCCATTCACTTCGCGACCGTCACGGCGCACGCTGATGTTGGCATTAAATGTCGAGGCGGTGGTGACAAACTTGGCTGCCGCGCGGGCATGCAAACCCAGTTTGTTGATAATGGTAAATGTTTGCTGGGTCATGACAAAAATCCGGAGTGGTGGCAACGCACAATGCCTTCCTGGCCACCACTGATGGCTTTAATTTCGAGTTCTTCGAGATTGAGAGTGGGGTAATTGAGCACCCGCACCAGCATCGGCAGGTTTAGGCCAGACACGATGCGGATATCATTACGATCCGACACTGCGCAGGCAATATTACTGGGTGTAGAGCCAAACATATCGGTCAAAATCAAGATGCCATTACCCTGATCCAGTCCCATCAAATCGCGATTTAACTGCTTGCGGATGGCGTCCGGATTGTCTTTGACCTCAATAGAGATCACTTTGGTCGGTAATGGGCAGCATGACAACATTTGCCGTGCAGTATTGATGAGTTCGGTACCGATATGATTATGCGATACGATTAAAATGCCTACCGTCATTAACTGTCTCTGGGCCGTATTTCAAGGCGGGTAACGGCCTTGAATGTAATGGATATCAGGTGATTTCGCAAATGTTAGACTCGGTTCAGTGGCTGCTGCTGGCGTAGCCAGAGCGCGATCCGCTCGGTCAGACTGAGTGGGTTAAGTACACTCAATGCCAATGTGGTGACGTTATGGCCTGATATTTCTTTATATTTATGCGGAGAGAATTCAAGCGCGCCGGGCGGCTCTGGCAACAGTTCAATCACGGCATCAACCGGTGCTTCGGCGAGCACGTGATGGGCACCAAACAAGTCAGCAATATTCAATAAGCCCAGCTCACGGCTATGTAATAAACCTGAAGTGGTGCTGGGGCACCGGGCGATTAACTGATTATCGCGACAAACAATATCCACACAATCATCAGCAATTAACTGACCGCCCTGATTTAACATCGATAAAGCCAGACTGCTTTTGCCGATACCGGGGGGGCCGCAGATCAATAAACCGTGATTAAGCCAACGAACCATGACGGCATGATGTTGGATGACAGCGTTGCTGTCAGGCATGGTTAACGAATATCAATGACAAACAAGCATTAGTCTTCGTCGATTGTCAGCAGGTATTCAAATACCGCCTCGGCACTGCCTGCCTGACGGATTTTGGCGCAACATTCGGCATCCCGGAACAGGGTTACCAACCGTGACAAATGCTGTAAATGATGATTGTCAGTATCATCTTCCGGCACTAATAAGCCAAATGCGATATCAATGGGTTGACCATCGGCCGCTTCAAAATCAACGGGTTCTGCCAAAGTCAGCATAGCCGCAACAGTGTGGGTTAAACCGGGAACGCGGGCATGGGGAATTGCCACACCTTTGCCGAGTCCGGTACTGCCCAAGCGTTCACGCTCAAGCAGTACCTGAAAGATTTTCTCGGCGGATAAAGCATCACTGTTGGCAGCCAATAATCGACTCAGATTTTCCAACACCCGTTTTTTACTGGTGGCTTCGTCGTGATAACTGATGTTATCGGCATTCACAAGCAGCGCAGCGATGAGCATAAATCAGACCTTAACTTGCGTTATGTTTTTGCATGGCACCATCGGCTTGATGGTGATTAGTGATTTTATCTTTATGTTTGATAATTTGCCGATCCAACTTGGCGACCAGATTCTCAATGGCGCTATACATATTTTCATTTTCGTCAGAGGCAAATAAATCAGCGCCGCTTACATGCACAGTGGCTTCGGCTTTTTGGCGATCCTTTTCAACGGACAGTACCACATGCACATTGGTCATATGGTCAAAATGACGGGTCAGTTTTTCAAACTTTTTATTGACGTGATCCCGGAGACTGTCAGTAATATCCAGATGTTGTCCGCTTAAGTTCAATTGCATAATGCATCACTCCTATTGGTGGATCAAAGCTGGTTTATACCAGCCGCTTACGCTCATTTGAGGGCGATATAGCCAATGTTTCACGGTATTTTGCGATAGTCCGTCGAGCAACATTGATGCCCTGTTCACCGAGGATATCAGCAATTTTGCTGTCACTCAGTGGTTTTCTTGGATTTTCTGCTGCGACCAGTTTTTTGATAATCGCGCGGATGGCGGTTGCAGAACATTCACCGCCACTTTCAGTGCCGACATGGCTGGAAAAGAAAAATTTCAATTCAAAAATACCGCGCGGTGTATGCAGGTATTTGCGGGTGGTGACACGGGAAATGGTCGACTCATGCATTTCTACCGTTTCAGCAATATCAGCCAGTACTAGCGGCCGCATCGCTTCTTCGCCATGATCCAAGAAGTCTTTTTGCCGCTCAACAATGGCTTCGGTCACTTTGATTAGCGTTTCATTGCGGCTCTGCAGGCTTTTCAAAAACCAGCGTGCTTCCTGCAAATTGTTTTTCAGATAAGTGTTTTCGGCACTGCTGTCTGCACGATTAATCAACTGCGCATAGTGATCGGCAATTTGCAGGCGCGGTGCATTGTCTGGGTTGAGCGACAAGCGCCAGCGGCCATTGATTTTTTTGGCATAAACATCAGGGACAATGTATTCGGTATTGTCTGTTTGAATGACACTGCCCGGGCGAGGATTGAGCAGTTGAATACTCCGCACCAGCTCAGTTAATTCATCGTCAGAAACTTTCAGCGCGCGTTTAATCAGGGCGTAATCCCGTTTGGCCAGCGTATCCAAATGCTTGTCGATAAGCTCTGTGAGCAGGTCTATATGCGGCAAAGCGGTGGCATCATAGAGTCGTAGTTGAATCAGCAAACATTCACGTAAATCGCGGGCGGCTACGCCAACCGGATCAAAATGTTGAATGCGATACAGCACAGTTTCAATTTCGTCGAGTTCTATTTCAGAGAATTCTTCACCAAGACTTTGCTGAATATCTTCCAGCGTGCACTTTAAATAACCATCGTCTTCAATCGAATCGATAATGGTTGTGGCAATCGCTTGTTCGGTTTCGTTAAACGGCGTCAGGTGCATTTGCCAGAGTAAGTGCTGCTGCAGATTGTCACCACTTTCA
>DASSWO010000063.1:0-4444 GCA_035704795.1 Methylophaga sp.
TGGCCGTCAATCGGGCCTATGTAGTTAAAGCCCATTTCCTCAAACAAGGTGCCGGGCACCACCATACCTTTCATATGCTCTTCGGCGCGGCGGGCAATTTCCCAGGCGGTGGGGATTTTTTCAAGGACTTTTTTGCTGCCTTCACGGGCGGATGCGTAAACATTACCGGATAATAATCGCGCCAGATAATTGGCCATACCGCCGACATTTTTGGAAATCGACATTTCGTTATCGTTAAGCACCACCAGCAAATTGGCGCTTAAGTCGCCGGCATGCGCCAGCGCTTCATAAGCCTGACCAGCAGTGAGTGCGCCATCTCCAATAATGGCGACAGCGCGGCGTGAATCATTATTGGCCTGTGCGGCAATCGCCATGCCTAATGCGGCACTGATGGAGGTGCTGGAATGGCCAACGCCAAAGGTATCAAACTCACTTTCAGCGCGTTTGGGAAACCCCGATAAACCACCTGGCTGGCGCATAGTATGCATCTGATCCCTTCGGCCAGTAAGGATTTTGTGCGCATAACTTTGATGGCCGACATCCCATACCAGACGGTCTTCGGGCGTGTTAAACACATAATGCAGCGCCAGTGTCAGTTCTACGACACCAAGGTTTGAAGAAATATGACCGCCGGTTTGCTGGACACTTTCAATAATCAACGTGCGGATTTCTTCAGCTAGCGGTGGCAATTGTTTACGCGACAGCTGCCGTAAATCCTGCGGTTCATTAATCTGATCTAACATTCGGCTCATGATATTCATGTCAAAAAGTCCGCTGTATCACAAAGCTTGCCAGACCTGACAAGGCTTGGGTAGGGCCAGTTAACTGCTGTAAAGCCGACAAGGCTTGATCTACTAAATCATGGGCTTTTTGCTGAGCAGATTCCAGCCCCAGCAGCGCTGGATAAGTTGGCTTATCACGCGCCATATCGGCGCCTTGTTGTTTGCCGAGCGTTTGGGTGTCGGCAATAACATCAAGCACATCATCCTGCACCTGAAAGGCAAGACCAATGGCTTTTGCATATTGATCCAAAGCTTGTAAATCGCGCTCAGTTGTCTGCGCTGAAGCCAATGCGCCCAATTGCACACTGGCGCGGATGAGCGCACCGGTTTTTAATTGATGCATGTTTTCCAATGCTGATAAGTTCAGCGTTTTACCGACACTTTGTAAATCAATAGCCTGGCCGCCGGCCATCCCACCAACACCACTGGCCTTAGCCAGCGTTTTAACCATGGCAATTTGCTGCTCAGCGGGTAACGTATTGTCTGACAAGGATAGAAAGGCATGCGTTTGCAAAGCATCACCGGCCAACAACGCCGTGGCTTCATCAAAAGCTTTATGACAACTTGGCCGGCCGCGGCGTAAATCATCATCATCCATCATCGGCATATCATCATGAATCAGCGAATAGGCATGAATCATTTCGACTGCGCAAGCGGCCGCATCTAAACCATCAGGGTTGCTGTACAAAGCTTCTCCTGCAGCATACACCAGTAAAGCTCGCAGCCGTTTGCCGCCATCAAGTGTTGCATATTGCATCGCTTTAACCAGCGTTTGCGCATCACTGTTGATCTGCAGGCGTGAAGTCAATGCGTTGCCGACACGTTGCTGATGTACCGACATCCAGTCGTTCAGGGAAAAAGCAATGGTCACGAAGCGTCAGGATCCGAATCAAAATCGACCAGTGTCGGATTGCCTGCTTGTTTAACCAGCATTTGCACTTTTTGATCAGCGGCTTGTAAAGCCTCCTGACAATCGCGGGTCAATAGGACGCCGCGCTCATAGAGTTTCAGTGATTCTTCAAGCGTAATATCACCGCGCTCAAGTTGTTCGACCAACGATTCCAACTCGGCAACGGCCGCTTCATAATCCAGTTTTTTGCGTTTTGCTACCATTACGGCCTCAAAAAAAGCGATAGCGAATCATTATAAAAGAATCTGCCAGGGCTTGCCCGCTGGAATGTTATCGCATTTGTGCTTATGCTATCAGGCCTTATCTAAACACCTGTTTGAAATGCCCAGAATTATTCGTGGTTTGCACAATCTGCCTGTTCCACAATGCGCTTGCGTGGCGACAATTGGTAACTTTGATGGCGTGCATTTAGGACACCAGGCAGTACTCAGTCAACTGGCTATGAAAGCCGATATGCTGGGTCTGCCGGCGGTGGTCATTACTTTTGAGCCCCAGCCTTATGAGTATTTCGTGCCGGAAAAAGCGCCGGCGCGGCTCAGTCGGTTTCGTGAAAAAGTAGAGAGCCTGAGGGCTTATTCGATCCAAAAACTTTGCGTCTTACGTTTTGATCGCAAACTTGCCAATATGCCGGCGGAAGAATTTATTCAGCGCCTGCTGATTGATGGGCTGCGGGTCAGTTACCTGGTCGTTGGCGATGATTTTCGTTTTGGCAAAGATCGACAGGGCGATTTTGCTTTATTGCAACAAGCCGGCAAGCAGCATGGTTTTCAGGTTGTAAATATGCATACTTTTGCTATAGATAAAATGCGGGTCAGCAGTACCCGCATTCGTGAAGCGTTGCGCGATGGCAATCTGGAGCTGGCAGAAAAATTACTGGGCAGGCCGTACCGGATGAGTGGCCGGGTGGCACATGGTGATAAACGCGGCCGGCAAATGGGCTTCCCTACAGCGAATATTCATCTGCATAGATGCAAGGTGCCGCTTCGTGGTGTTTATGCGGTCCAGTTGTTTGGTATTGATGGTGAGCCAGTTAATGGCGTTGCTAATATTGGTGTCCGGCCCACTATTGGCGGTGATAAAGCCTTATTAGAAGTGCATTTACTGGACTTTAACCGCGACATTTATGGCGCCCATGTGCAGGTCGTGTTTTTACAAAAACTGCGCGAGGAACATAAATTCGCTGATCTTGATGCGTTGATCAAACAGATCCACATTGACATCAATGCCGCGCGTCAATATTTTGCCTTAAGTCCCGGCTAAACGGCCTGCCTCATAATCTTCGATAAGCTGCTCAGCCAATTTAACGTCAGCCAGTTCGTGGATAAAAACATGGGCAAAATCACTGGCCGGTAAATCACCGACGGCACCTTGCAAATAATGCCCGGCCACATGATTGTCGATGCCATTTGCAGTCAATAAACCGCTGATAATATGGGCTTCGAGAATATTCTGACCGCGAAAAATCAACTGCATAATAAAAATGCCGTCCGAAAATCTATTTGCTGTCCAAAGTCATTATCAAGCATCTTTGGTTATTGTCTCTGATGTCTCTGAATGCACCGATAAACGGCGAACCAAATCGTCAACAACAAATACTGTATCAGGGCTGACCAGCCAATACACTTTGTAATACTTTCAACGTGGATAAGCCGACGTCCCGACGCAATAAACTTAAATTTACGTCGTTAAGCTTTTGGCTGCCCGTTAGCTTTGCTGTTTACGTGCTTGCCACCAGCGGCGAATAGCCTTACGGCCGTATTTGCGCTTGAAATTGACTTTACAATCGTAAAGATAAAACGGCAGTTTCATCCGCCAGTTAAAGGTTTTGCCAAACTTTCGGTTAAGCGCTAAATATTCACCAAGCAGTTGT
The DNA here is from genome assembly GCA_035704795.1 of Methylophaga sp. Classification (GTDB taxonomy): domain Bacteria; phylum Pseudomonadota; class Gammaproteobacteria; order Nitrosococcales; family Methylophagaceae; genus Methylophaga. The sequence goes on from DASSWO010000063.1 coordinate 3,563, forward strand.
TCGCGGCCAGACCAATGCAGTTTATGGCAAATCCGTGCCAGATCTGACAAACGCTCACTGAGCGTCGCATTACGATTAAAAAAGCGTGCCCGGTTAATATCAATTAACGTGAATGCCAGCGTATCGTCAGCTTGTTTTTTGATCAGAATATTACCACCGGCCAAATCACGGAAAAACACACCACGGGCATGCATTTCGTTCAAAAATGCTGCCAATTGTGGATAAGCCTGAGCTTCACTAACACCCTGAATGGCAACTTCGCCATCGCGAAACGCCGTAACCATGTCGCGGGCACTGAAATCATGCTCTACCTGTTCGCATAGATACAGGTTTTGCAGCATTGATTTGTCATTGGTTTTTTCAAAATAAGCGATAGGTTTGGCGGTAGGAATGCCGCGACGTAATAATTCAGCAGCGGCGATCCAACTGCGTTTCGCCTTACTGGGCCGATAGCGATCCAGCAGCCGCTTATGGGCATGCATTTTTAACGGTTTTTTGGCGATAAACGGCCGATCCAAAATGTTATCCACCCGCCAGATGACGTTACGCGCTTTGCGCAGCGTATTGTCTGGCAGTGGAGGCGGCAATTGTGCCGGATTAAGTTGTTGTCGTAATTTATCGGCGTTGGCCTGATTTTCGGCAAGCAGTAAGCCTTGCCAAGCATCTTGCTGAAATTGATATAGCTGTTTGCCAGCCATATAGCGATACCAGGCATCTAAACCTTTGCCGTGTGGATCATGAAAACTGACCAGTGTGCCGACGGGCCAGCGAAGATAAATAGGTGATTCACCGGCAAATTCCGGCATTTCAGCGAGTTTCTCGCCATCACGGCTATAGCATTCGGCTTTGGCTAAACTTTCAATATCATAAAGTTGCTTTAAT
>DASSWO010000091.1:0-4829 GCA_035704795.1 Methylophaga sp.
GGTTAATATCTGCACTGGATTACTCGCTTCGCTCGCCCTTCGGGCCCGCCTTTGGCGGTTCAACGCGCTAAGCGCTTTTGTCCCGCAGTCGCGGGAATGACAATGAAGTAAATCTGCGTAATCTGCGGATACATCAGGCTGGCAATACGTCGTCAGGTCGTTTATGTTCATATTTACGTTTAATACAGATATAAAAATATGAATAAAGATGAACAGGGCCATATTGTTGTTGGTTGGCGGGAATGGTTGAGCTTGTCGGAAATCGGCATTGAGCAAATCAAAGCCAAAGTCGATACCGGCGCGCGGACTTCGGCGATTCATGCCTTTTCAGTAGCATCCTTCGAAAAAGATAATGCGCTCTGGGTGCGCTTTGGCGTGCATCCCAATCAGGATGATAATCAAACCGAGATCTGGTGTGAGGCACCGGTACTGGATCAGCGTAATGTCACTGATTCCGGCGGACATACTGAAAATCGATATGTGATACGCACGCCGGTGCAAATTGGCGATAATCTTTTTCCTATCGAAATCACGCTGACTAACCGCGATACCATGTTGTTTCGGATGTTACTCGGGCGCACGGCGATGACCGCTGGTAATATAGTCGTTAATCCCACCTTGTCTTATCTGGCAGGGCAAAATCTCATTGATGTAATTAGGGCGCAGTCGGATAACGCGCCTGATGGAGAATCTGCATGAAAATAGCCATTTTGTCGCGAAACCCGAAGCTGTATTCAACGCGACGACTCATTGAAGCCGCCGAAGCGCGTGGCCATGAAGTGCATGTGCTGGACGTGTTGCGTTGTTATATGAATATCACTTCGATGAAACCGGAAGTGCATTACAAAGGTGAAAGTCTTAATGGTTTTGATGCGGTGATCCCACGGATTGGTGCATCGGTCACTTTCTACGGTACGGCGGTATTGCGCCAGTTTGAAATGATGGGGGTTTATCCTTTAAGTGAATCAGTAGCCATCAGCCGTTCGCGCGATAAATTACGGGCGCTGCAATTATTGTCCCGCAAAGGAATTGGTCTGCCGGTGACCGGTTTTGCCCATCGGCCGGATGACGTTGATGATTTGATCAAAATGGTGGGCGGTGCACCGCTGGTTATTAAATTACTGGAAGGCACGCAAGGCATTGGTGTGGTGTTGGCTGAAACCCAAAGCGCGGCAGAGAGTGTTATCGAAGCTTTTATGGGTATGAAAGCCAATATTCTGGTGCAGGAATTTATCAAAGAAGCCGGCGGCGCCGATATTCGCTGTTTTGTCATCGGCGATAAAGTGGTCGCAGCGATGAAACGTCAGGGTAAAGAAGGCGAATTTCGCTCAAATTTACATCGTGGCGGCAGCGCTAATCTGATTCGCATTACCCCGGCTGAACGGGCAACTGCGGTGCGTGCCGCTAAGACGATGGGCCTGAATGTTTGTGGTGTTGATTTATTGCGTTCCAATCATGGGCCGGTGGTGATGGAAGTTAATTCATCGCCTGGTTTGGAAGGTATTGAAAACGCCACTAATAAAGATATTGCAACCATGATGATCGACTTTATTGAAAAAAACGCCAAGCTCGGCCATACCAAAACCAAAGGCCGTGGTTAATGGCACAGGATTTGACGATTGCCGGGCAGACCATTAAGCCCGGACAGACTAAAGTTGTGGATGTGCCATTACCGGATCTTTATATGCATACGGCGTTAAGTATGCCGGTACAGGTGATTCGTGGTCGGCGTGATGGGCCGGTTTTATTTGTCTCGGGCGCGGTGCACGGTGATGAAATTGTCGGTGTGGAGATTATTCGCCGGCTGATCCGCAGTAAGCGTTTAAAAAGCCTGCGTGGTACGCTGATTACCATTCCGGTGGTTAATGTGTATGGTTTTATCAATCAGACCCGCTATTTGCCGGATCGGCGTGATTTGAATCGTTGTTTTCCCGGTTCTGAAGAAGGCTCTCTGGCGGCACGTCTGGCAAACCTATTTATGACCGAAGTCGCCCACAAATGCACGCACGGTATTGATTTACATACCGCAGCTATTCATCGCGATAATCTGCCGCAAATTCGCGCGGCTATTGATAATCCTGCCGTTGAAGAAATGGCGCGGGCATTTAATGCGCCGGTAATTGTTAACTCAGGTTTGATTGAAGGTTCGTTGCGTTTTGCCTGTCAGGATGCTGGCGTGCCGGTGATTGTTTATGAAGCCGGCGAAGCATTGAGATTTAATGAACTTGCCATTCGCGCTGGCGTCAGAGGCGTGATCGCAGTCATGCGAAAAATCGGCATGTTGACGGCCTCCACGACGAAAAAAGTAAAACCGATGGCGCCTTTTGTGGCGCGCAGCAGCACCTGGGTGCGGGCACCGCAAAGCGGCATTTTCCGGATGCTGGTGGCAATGGGTTCACATGTTAAAAAAGGCGATTGTTTAGGCATGGTCTCTGCGCCTTATGGCGATGAAACCTCTGAAACCATGGTCGAAGCCAGTTGCAGTGGCGTGATAATAGGCCGGACCAATATTCCGTTGGTAAACGAGGGCGAGGCGCTGTTTCATATTGCGCGGTTTAACAGCCCGGAAGAGGTCGCCGATTCGGTGGAAGCCTTTAATACCCGGCTGGATCCGGCAACCGATACCGGTGTGCCCGAAGAGCAGCCGATTATTTAATCTCAAAGCATTGCCCAACTTAGTTTTACCGCCGTCATAATTGTTTTGCATTTTTGCTTTAAAATAGTGACAATTCCGCGATTTACCTGTTATCAAAGGGGGTCAGACTGATGACACAAGCCCAAGCCCACCCAGCCCCATCACCGGATTTACCGGTTGAATGGGATGCGCAGCAAAGCAGTAAGCTTTATGGCGTGCGCGACTGGGGCGCGGAATATTTTGATATTTCCGATGAAGGCAATGCGGTGGTCAGTCTGAAGTTTGGCGAAAAAACCATCCAGGTACCGCTAATTGATATCGTCAATGGTATGAAAGAGCGCGGTCTGGATATGCCGGCGGTGTTGCGTATCGAAAACTTGCTGGATATGCGGATCACCCAAATCAATGAAGCTTTTGCCCGGGCCATTGAAGATGCGGGTTATCAGAATCACTATCGCGGCGTATTCCCAATCAAAGTTAATCAGCAATGCCACGTAATCGAGGAAATCGCAGATTATGGTCGCCGTTATCATCACGGTCTGGAAGCAGGCAGTAAAGCCGAACTGATTATTGCCATTTCACAGTTGCGTGATCATGACAGCCTGATTATCTGTAACGGCTATAAAGACGAAGAATTTATCGAACTGGGCCTCTACGCCCGGCAAATGGGCATTAAATGCTTTTTTGTGCTGGAAACAGCCACCGAACTAACTACCGTATTAGAACGCAGTAAGGCACTCGGTATTGAGCCGTTAATTGGTATGCGCATTCGTCTGGCATCGACCGTTGAAGGTCATTGGAACGGCGACAGTGGCGACCGGTCAATTTTTGGTTTATCGACCAATGCGTTACTGGAGGTGGTCGAGCAACTCAAACAAGCTGATATGCTGCATTGCCTGCAATTGCTGCACAGTCACTTAGGTTCACAAATCCCCAATATTCGTAATATTCGTAGTGGCGTCATGGAAGCCTGTCGTTTTTATGCCGGCCTGATTGAAGAGGGTGCGCCGATGGGCTACCTCGATCTCGGTGGTGGTCTGGCGGTCGATTATGAAGGTTCGCGCTCCAACAGTACGCATTCGATGAACTATGGCCTCGATGAATACTGCTATAACATTGTTGAGACTTTGCAGGAATGTCTGGATCCACAAGAAATTCCGCATCCGGTGTTGATTTCCGAATCAGGTCGCGCGCTGGTTGCTTATTCTTCAATGTTGCTGTTTAACGTATTGGAAGTGCGCGACCATAAGCCCGGTAAAATTCCGGAAACCGCGCCGGAAGACAGCCACGATATGATTATCAATCTGTATTCAGTGCGCGAGAATGTGACGCCGCAGAATTTGCAGGAATGTTATAACGATTCTTTATATTATCGTGATGAAATCCGTGAGTTATTCCACCATGGTCAGGCATCGCTAAAAGATCGTGCGTTGGCCGAAAATCTGGCGCTGGCCATCTGGGAAAAAATCTCCGAATTATTGCCCCAGGCGCGGCGGATTTCTGCTGAACTGGAGAGCTTGCCGGAATTATTGTCGGATATTTACTACGGTAACTTCAGCCTGTTTCAGTCATTACCTGATATCTGGGCAATTGATCAGATCTTTCCGATTATGCCCATTCACCGACTGAATGAAGAACCGACCCGTTCAGCAGTTTTGGCTGATATGACCTGCGATTGTGATGGCAAAATCGACTCGTTTTCCTATGAAGATGGCATTCATAAAACGCTGCCGTTGCATCCGCTTAAGCACGGTGAAGAATATTATCTGAGCGTGTTTCTGGTCGGTGCTTATCAGGAAACGCTGGGCGATTTACATAATTTGTTTGGCGACACCAATGTGGTCAGTGTGCATATCAACGAAGACGGCAGTTTTGATTATGTTCGCGAGTTTCATGGCGACAGCATTGCTGATGTGTTGAGCTACGTTGAATATGAGCCGAAAGTGATGCAGGAACAATTCCGCAAACTCGCCGAACAGGCAGTGCGTGATGGCAAAATTTCGGTGCCGATGCGTCAGCAAATGCTGCGGGCTTTTAATGACAGCCTGAACGGATACACCTTCTTCGAACGCTGATTAATTCATCTGCTGTTAACACATACGTTATAGCCTCAGATTAAATAAGGATTTTGTGCTATGTCTAAAGTAATGATTATTGGTGCCGGCGGTGTCGGCGGCGTGGTCACCCATAAATG
>DASSWO010000168.1:0-11624 GCA_035704795.1 Methylophaga sp.
AATACTTGCTGAAACGTCGTAACGAATTGGGTGGTTTCCTGCCGAAGCGCAATACCAGCGCCCCGGCATTAAAAATTCCTGATCTGAAGATTTTTGATGCCGTACTCAAAGCCAGTGGTGATCGTGAGTTATCCACCACCATGGCATTTGTCCGGATCTTAACGGCGTTGATTCGTGATAAATCGCTTGGCAAAAATATTGTGCCGATTGTCCCCGATGAAGCGCGTACTTTTGGTATGGAAGGCTTGTTCCGCAGCGTTGGTATTTATTCTTCATCCGGCCAGATGTATGAGCCGGAAGATTCCGGCAAAGTCATGTGGTATCGCGAGGACACTACCGGTCAGATTCTGGAAGAGGGCATCAATGAAGCCGGTGCCATGTCAGAGTGGATCTCGGCAGCGACGGCATATTCTAATTACAATGTTAATATGGTGCCGTTCTACATTTACTACTCAATGTTTGGCTTCCAGCGGGTTGGCGATTTGTGCTGGCTGGCGGGTGATATTCAGGCTAAAGGTTTCCTGATTGGCGGTACTGCCGGTCGCACTACATTGAATGGTGAAGGTCTGCAACATCAGGATGGCCATAGCATGATTCTGGCCAATACCGTGCCGAATTGCATCAGCTACGATCCGACTTATGCTTATGAAGTGGCGGTGATTGTTCATGACGGTATGCGCCGGATGTATGAAAATCAGGAAAACGTGTTTTATTACCTGACGGCGATGAACGAAAACTACACACATCCAGCATTGCCTGAAGGTGCCGAAGACGGCATTATCAAAGGTATGTACCAGCTGAAATCCGGCGGTAAACATAAGCTGAAAGCGCAATTGATTGGTAGTGGTACGATTTTGCGTGAAGTTGAAGCGGCTGCCGAATTGCTCGAAAAAGACTGGAAAGTCTCAGCCAATGTTTGGAGTGCAACCAGCTTTAATGAGTTGACACGGAATGGCCAGCATGTGGATCGCCATAATCGTCTGCATCCAACGGCTGCTAAACAAAAAGCTTACGTTGCAGAGTGTCTGGATGATCAGCCGGGTGTCGTGGTAGCAGCAACTGACTATATGCGCATGTACGCTGAACAAATTCGGCCTTGGGTGAAAAACAGCTATACCGTTTTGGGTACCGATGGCTTTGGTCGCAGTGATACCCGCGAACAGCTACGCAGCTTTTTTGAAGTTGATCGTCATCATATTGTGGTGGCCACGCTTAATGCGTTGGCAGATCAAGGCGATATCAAACACGATGTGGTTGAGAAAGCTATCAGGCAATACGACATCAATGCAGACGCAGTCAATCCAGTTAAGGCGTAATCATGGCAGATTTAATTGAACTGAAAGTACCGGATATCGGTGACTTTGATGGTGTTGAAATCATTGAAGTTTTAGTCGCCGAGGGTGATGAAATTAGTGCAGATCAGGAAGTCATCACTATCGAATCCGATAAGGCCATGATGGGTATCCCATCAGATATGGCTGGTGTTATTAAAACGCTGAAAGTCAAAGTCGGTGACAAGATCAGTGAAGGCGATGTAATTGCTATGCTGGAAACGTCTGGTGAAAGCAAAAAAGAAGACAAGCCCGCTACACCTGCGAAAACAGAAAGCAAAGCTGAGCCAAAGCCTGAGATAGCTGAACCGGCCAAAACTGAAGAAAAGCCAGCTGAAAAGTCAGTACCGGCTGCTCCGCCACTCGATGATGCAGAAGCCATCCCTTATGCACCGGATAATAAATCTGGTTTGAAGCGGGCGCATGCATCGCCTTCAGTGCGAAGTTTTGCCCGTGAGTTGGGGGTCAAACTAACATCAGTAATCGGAACCGGTGCCAAGGGTCGTATCACCAAAGAAGATGTCCAGAAGTTTGTTAAACAAGCGATGTCAGCGCCGGCGGCAACGCCAGCTGCGCAGGGTAGCGGCATTCCATCTGTGCCGGTATTTAATTACGAGCAGTTTGGTGAAATCGTCAATCAGGACATGTCGCGGATCAAGAAAATCTCCGGCAAACATTTGCACGCATGTTGGCTGAATATTCCGCATGTGACACAGTTTGATGAAGCCGATATTACCGAGCTGGATCAATTCCGCAAAGAAAACAAAGAGATGGCAGCCCAAAAGGGCGTTAATCTGACACCATTGGTATTCATCATGAAAGCTGTGGTGGCTTGTCTGAAACAATATCCGGAATTCAACTCCTCGCTTAGCGAAGATAAAGAAACCCTGATCCTGAAAAAGTATTACAACATCGGCGTTGCCGTGGATACGCCTAATGGCCTGATGGTCCCGGTCATTAAAGATGTTGATAAAAAAGGCTTTCTGGAGCTCGCTGGGGAATTAGGTGAAATCAGTACGCGGGCCCGTGAAGGCGCGTTGACTGCTAAAGATATGCAAGGCGGTACTTTCTCAATTTCCAGCCTGGGTGGCATTGGTGGTCAGTTCTTTACGCCAATTGTTAATGCGCCGGAAGTTGCGATTTTGGGTGTTAGCCGCCATCAGATGAAACCGGTCTGGAATGGTAAGGATTTTGTACCGCGGCTGATGCTGCCGTTGTCGATTTCTTATGACCACCGGGTTATTGATGGCGCCGCCGGTGCCCGCTTTACCGTGATGCTCAGTCAAATGTTGTCAGATATCCGGAAGGTCTTGTTATGAGCTTAGTGGAAGTAAAAGTCCCCGATATTGGTGATTTTGACGCCGTTGAAATTATTGAAGTACTGGTGTCTGTCGGTGATGAGATTACCGAAAATCAAGACATCATCACGTTGGAATCTGACAAAGCAGCGATGGAAATTCCCAGCACTGCTGCCGGTAAAGTCGTTGAGTTATTGGTTTCTGTCGGTGACAAAATCGGTGAAGGCGATGTTATCCTGAAACTGGAAAGTGCAGCGGATGCCCCTGCTGAAAAACCAGCCGCCAAAAAAGCCGGGCCGGAAAAAACTGAAGCTGAAAAACCGGCAAAAGCAGCCCCACAATCTGCTACCAAACCTGAAAACAGCGATATGCACGCTGAAGTATTAGTGTTGGGCTCTGGTCCTGGTGGTTATACCGCTGCGTTTAGGGCTGCCGATTTAGGCAAACAAGTCATCATGGTCGAGCGCCATGAACGCATTGGCGGTGTCTGTTTGAACGTTGGTTGTATACCGTCAAAAGCCTTACTACACACCGCGCAAATCATTAATGAAGCCAGCCATATGTCAGACAGCGGTGTGATGTTTGGGGCACCAAAAATTGATTTAAAACAACTGGCAGGCTGGAAAGACGGCGTCGTTGATAAACTGACGGGTGGTTTGAAAGGGCTGGCCAAAAAACGCAAAGTTGACATTGTCCGGGGCGAAGGTGAATTCAGTAGCGCCAATAGCCTGCTGGTCAAAACGGCCGATGGCGAAAAAACCATCAGTTTTGATAATTGCATCATTGCTGCGGGCTCACGGGTTAGCAAAATTCCGGTATTCCCAAATGATGATCCACGAATGATGGATTCCACCGATGCGCTGGAGTTAGAAGATATTCCTAAGCGACTGCTGGTTATTGGCGGCGGCATTATTGGCCTGGAAATGGCCACTGTTTATAACGCGCTGGGTGCCAAAATCAGTGTTGTCGAATTGCAGGACAGTCTGATCCCAGGCGCTGATAAAGACATCGTCAAACCATTGCATCAGCATATTGAAAAGCAGTACGAAGCAATTTACCTGAATACCAAAGTCAGTAAAATTGAGCCACTGAAAACCGGTTTGAAAGTGACTTTTGAAGGCGACAATGCACCGAAGCCACAAACTTTTGACAAAATTCTGGTGGCCGTTGGCCGCACGCCTAATGGCAAGCTGATTAATGCTGAAGCTGCTGGCGTTCAGGTCAATGATTGGGGCTTTATTGAAGTTGATGGTCAGATGCGTACCAATCAGCCACATATTTTTGCCATTGGTGACATTGTCGGTCAGCCAATGCTGGCGCACAAAGCGACACATGAAGGCAAAGTAGCAGCAGAAGTGATTGCTGGTCAGAAATCGGTGTTTGAGCCGATGACTATTCCATCAGTTGCCTATACTGATCCCGAAGTTGCCTGGATGGGCCTGAGCGAGACTGAAGCCAAAGCACAGGGCATTGAATACGTTAAAGGTGCTTTTCCATGGGCAGCCAGTGGTCGCAGTCTGAGTATTGGTCGTGATGAAGGTTTAACCAAGGCGTTATTTGAAAAATCGACCGGCCGTTTAATCGGTGCTGGTATTGTCGGCCCCAACGCTGGTGAACTCATTGCTGAAGCGGTGTTGGCGCTGGAGATGGGTGCCGATGCGGAAGATATTGGTTTGACCATTCATCCGCATCCGACTTTGTCTGAGACCCTCGGTTTTGCCGCAGAAATGGCAGAGGGCAGCATTACTGATTTAATGCCGCCTAAGCAGACTTTGCATTCTAAATAATGCCGCGGCAAGGTTTTTGGCCTGAATCAAAACAAGGGCTGGTCTGATGACCGGCCCTTGTCTGTATTTATTCCCCGTTCATAAATGAGTGATCCAACTGTATTACGCCCACCTTTAAAATGGGCGGGCGGTAAGCGCTGGTTATTACCTAAGCTGCAAAAATTATGGCAGCCGCATGCTGATAAACGATTAGTGGAGCCATTTTGTGGTGGTCTGTCGGTCGCGCTGGGTTTACAACCAAAACAGGCGTTACTGAATGATATCAATCCGGCACTGATCAATTTTTATCAGCAGTTGAAATCGGGACTGTCGATGGATATTGCATTGGCCAATGATGAGTCTTTGTACTATCAGCACCGACAGCTTTTTAATGACACATTGCAGGATCCACGCCAGCGGGCACAATTATTTTATTACCTGAACCGTACCGGCTATAACGGCTTGTGCCGTTTTAATAAAACGGGGGGCTACAATGTACCGTTTGGCCGCTATAAAACCATTCATTATCTGTCTGATTTCTCAGCTTATCAGGCGGCGCTGTCACAATGGCAATTTTGTAATACTGATTTTGAGCAATTGGCTATCGAAGATAATGATTTTATCTATGCTGATCCGCCTTATGATGTGCAATTCCGGCAATATTCCCAGCAAGGTTTTGACTGGGATGATCAGGAGCGATTGGCCGAGTGGCTGTCTAAACATCCGGGGCCGGTAGTGTTGTCGAATCAGGCTACTTCACGGGTTTGCGATTTATATCGTAAGTTAGGTTTTCGCCTGAGATTTATTGATGCGCCACGGCGTATCAGTTGTAAAACTGCCTCCCGTAAAGCTGTTAAGGAAGTGCTGGCCTTACGCGGTTTTTGATACAATACAATCTCTTTTTTAAACTCATTCTTCGTTACAGGATCTTTTACCCCATGTCTGATATCAACAAGGTCGTGCTGGCCTATTCCGGCGGTTTGGACACGTCAGTTATTCTGAAATGGCTACAGGACAAATACCAATGTGAAGTAGTGACCTTTACCGCTGATTTAGGGCAGGGTGAAGAGGTTGAACCAGCGCGTGCTAAAGCACAGGCGATGGGTATCAAAGAAATTTATATCGAAGATTTACGGGAAGAGTTTGCCCGGGATTTTGTGTTTCCGATGTTTCGCGCCAATGCTATTTATGAAGGCGAATATTTACTGGGTACCTCAATTGCCCGGCCACTGATTGCCAAACGACTGGTGGAAATCGCCGCCGATACCGGTGCCCAGGCCGTTGCACATGGCGCCACAGGTAAAGGCAATGATCAGGTGCGTTTTGAGCTCGGTGCTTATGGCTTAAATCCGAATATCAAAGTCATCGCTCCTTGGCGTGAATGGGATTTACTGTCACGGCAAAAACTACTCGATTATGCCGAGCAACATAATATTCCGGTGGAAATGAAGCAAGGCAAAAAATCGCCATATTCAATGGATGCCAATTTGCTGCACATTTCCTATGAAGGCGGCATTCTTGAAGATCCGTGGGCAGAAGCTGAGGAATCCATGTGGCGTTGGTCGGTGTCACCGGAAAATGCACCGGATAAAGCCACCTACCTAGAGCTGACTTATCAGCGTGGTGATATTGTCGCCATTAATGGTGAAGCCATGAGTCCGGCGCAGGTTATGACTTATCTGAATAAAATTGCTGGTGAGCATGGCATCGGCCGTCTGGATATTGTCGAAAACCGCTATGTTGGCATGAAATCCCGTGGCTGTTACGAAACGCCTGCCGGTACCGTGATGTTACGTGCTCACCGCGCGATTGAATCACTGACTTTGGATCGTGAAGTCGCGCATTTGAAAGATGAATTGATGCCTCGTTACGCCAGCATGATCTATAACGGCTACTGGTGGGCGCCAGAGCGGAAAATGATGCAAACAATGATAGATGCATCACAACAAACCGTTAACGGTGATGTCAGAATTAAACTATATAAAGGAAATGTCGTCGTAGTCGGACGGCGTTCGGCAACGGACAGCTTGTTTGATGAGTCGATCGCTACCTTTGAAGACGATTTGGGTGCCTATGATCAGAAGGATGCTGAGGGCTTTATCAAACTTAATGCCTTACGTCTGAAAATCGCTGGCAAGAAACGATCACAATAGTCCGCTTTGGACTAAGGGCGATGCATTGATGGATTACACCGAGTACGAAGAACGCACCGCAGAATATATGCGTCTGGCAATTTCTATGATGAAAAAGCATGGTATTGCCCAGACACCTGCGAATTATGCTGTCTGGTACGAATATGTCTCGGGTAATAATGCCAATCTGATGGAAGCGTTGGACGAACAGATTGCTAAGTATGGTCAGTTAACGGAGCAACAAAGCCGTGTACTTTATGAACGATTTTTTGATCGTGAAAAAGACCGTAATGCCATGCTGGAAATGCGCCAGGAAATGGGCCGTGTGCTAAAACAAGTACTCAACTTTGTTTATACCGGCGTCAATACCACCGATAAAAGTAATAATCAGTTACAACGTATGCTGGCCCGTTTACAACCAGATATGTCAAAGCAGCAACTTCATGATTTGGTTGAAGAAATCCTGATTGAAACCCGTCTTGTGGTGTCCGCTGGCGAACTACTTAATGAGCGACTGAACACGGCAGTTTCTGAAGTGGAAACACTGAAAAAACTGCTCGATGACACCCGCCGTGAAGCCAAAACCGATACGCTGACCGGCCTTGCAAATCGTAAAGCTTTTGATGACGCGATGACGGAGGCTGTGCATGATGCTGACCGCAGTGGTATGGATATTTCTGTAATTTTCTGCGATTTGGATATGTTCAACAGCATCAATGACAAGCACGGACAATTGGTCGGTGATCTGGTATTGCGGGTCATTGGAGAAACGCTGAAAAATGGTTTGAAAGGCCGTGACATGCTGGCCCGCTATGGTGGTGAAGAATTTGCTATTTTACTGATGAACACCACATTACAAAATGCCCGTTTGATCGCTGAAACCCTGCGTACCGAAATCGCCGGGAAACGTATACAGCGTAAAGATACGCATGAACCGCTCGGTGTTATTACTATGTCATTTGGTGTGGCCCGCTATGTCGGTGGAGAAGGGGTAGACAGTTTCATGCAACGTGCTGATCGGGCGTTGTATATGGCTAAACGGCAGGGTCGCAACAGTGTTTCTGAAGCGCCACCGCCGATTATTTAAATTCTTTTAAAAACTGTCAGTTATAAACACTTCTTCAAGTGGTAGTTGACCGGCACGTGGACGGGCGTCGTGCAACTTTTTACCGACCGTAATCATCATGACAATAATATGGTCATGCGGCAGATTGATGATTTTAGCGACTTTATCAAAATCAAAACCATCCATCGGGCAGGAGTCATAACCCATCGATTTGGCCATCAGCATAATGTTCATCGCAGCAATACTTGCTGAGCGGACGCATTCGTCACGCTGACCCTGATGATGGTTGGCATAGTAATTTTCAATGGCCGGTAAAATAGCATCTTGTGCTGCTTGTGGTGCATAACGCCAGTAACGCTCAGGTTGTTTCTCCCAGGCATTCAGATCGGCGCATAACACTAACAACAGTGATGAATCAACTACCTGCGCTTGTCCCCAAGCCGCTTCAAAGACTTGCTGACGTTTGGCTTTATCCTGAATGCGGATAAAACGCCAATGCTGGATGTTAAAAGCCGTGGGGGACAGGATGGCATGTTCCATCAGTTCCTGAACTTCCGCTTCGGTCATTTCATGGCTGGGATCGTAGTGTTTAACCGAACGCCGTGTGCGGATTGCTTCTTTAACATCCATAAAAATAAATAAACCTCTTTAAAATCAATTTAATTCAACTTTCATATAAATAAACTGCTGGGTATCGCGGTGGCTGCGATATTGGGTTTGATTACCGGTAAAAGCTGAACTTTCGCCAGTTTGACCAATCAACAGCCACTCACCGGCTTTGGCATTAAGCGTCGTTAACAGGCTGCTACTGTCGATATCACCGGTACGCCGATCAAATTCAGCGAAATTTGGAAACAGTTCAATACGAAGTTGCCTATCAGATAACACCGACACCAATGCCTGAAAGCCATTATCAATTGGCAAATAGCGGGTGTTATTCTGAACAGCAACCCCACCGCGCGGACTAATCAATACCAGTTGTTCTTGTTGGGCAATCAGTTGACCGGTGTTGATTTGTATTGGTTCACCGGCAAGACCACGCGCTTGTAATTGCATATCGCGGTTTCGACTATCACGGGTTGACCATCGATTGATTTCGACGTCAGCCGATCCGCCATCAATCACCAGCCGACCATCAATCCTTTGTTGATTGCTTAACGCTTGCTGGCTTCGTAGCACAGTAATGTTAATAGATTGCTGTGGTTTATCGAGTACATCCAGTACTCGCCGAACATCTTCAAAGGTCGCGCCATCACTACGCAATATGATGGTGTTATCAAAACTGCTAACCGCAGCATCGTCGGGCAGTAAAGCCTGAATTTCAGGCAAAACTTCAGCTGGCGTGCGGTGTTTCAGTTCAATGGTGTGCATACTGCTGACCGCCCAAACCGGCATCAGCCAACCGAGTAACAACAGGATAATTAAATGGCGTTTCATCAGCGACTCCGCTCAAAGATGCAATCGGCGAGATTGTGGGTCTGGATGACTGCGTGCCCACATAGCCTCAAATTGTTGGCGTAATTGAAGATTTTGGGCCCGATCCGCTTCAGCAAGATAGCCTTGATAACGCAGCGGATCACTGCAATATAAAGAGACGTTGTCATCGACAAGCAGGCACAAATATAGTTGATCCTGATCTTCGCGGGCACATTCATGAATTGCAATATGACTGCTTAAACGTTGTGCCAGCGGCAACAAACGATGACTCTGACTGACAGCATCGCGGCTGGAATGCACCAGCAAACGTACTCTGCTGAATCTGCTGTCGCGTGCAAACGCACTGATAGCGGCTAGAGCTTCTTCATTATCCAGTAAATGTTTATCTAAACCGGGTGCAAAAAAACAAATTTCCCGCTTTGCCTGCTGAATGAGCTGATTTCCGGCAGCCACTGCCTGCTGCCGGCCATCAATGACCTGACGGTTGGGCCCAGCAGGAGTGACTTCATCTGTCATATCAGCAGTTACGCGCCTGCTCGGCGGCATTACCGATATAGCTAGCCGGTGTCATGGCTTTTAATGCCTGCTTGGCTTCTTCCGGCATATCCAAATCGTCGATAAATGCTTGCATAATCACTTTATTGACCCGCTGGCCACGCGTCAGTTCTTTGAGTTTTTCATAAGGGTTATCAATACCATAACGACGCATCACGGTCTGAATCGGTTCTGCCAGTAATTCCCAGTTCGCATCCAGATCGGCGGCCATAGTTTCTGGCGCTACCTCTAATTTGCTGATGCCTTTCAGTGCCGAGCTGTAGGCCAGCATTGAATGGGCAAACCCGACACCGATATTACGCAGCACGGTAGAGTCGGTCAGGTCCCGCTGCCAGCGTGAAATCGGTAATTTCAGCGCCAGATGATCAAAGGTTGCATTAGCAATGCCTAAATTGCCTTCGGCATTTTCAAAATCAATTGGGTTGACCTTGTGTGGCATGGTTGATGAGCCGATTTCGCCTTTAACGGTTTTTTGTTTGAAATAACCGATGGAAATATAGCTCCAGATATCACGGCAGAAATCGATCAGTACCGTATTAAAACGAATCATTGCCTGGAATAATTCAGCGATATAATCATGCGGTTCTATTTGTGTGGTGTATTGATTCCAGCGCAGACCAAGACCAGTCACAAAAGCATGTGCCATCATCGGCCAGTCAACATCGGGGTATGCCGCTAAATGGGCATTGTAGTTACCGACTGCACCATTCATTTTGCCGTACAACAACACCGCAGCGACGTGAGTGCGTTGCAATTCAAGTCGTTTAACGACATTGGCGATTTCTTTACCCAGCGTGGTTGGTGAAGCAGGCTGGCCATGGGTACGTGACATCATCGGCGTAGCGGCATGTTCATGCGCCAGTTTTTGCAAGGCGGCGATAATAGTGTCCATTTCCGGCAAGATCACTTGCTCACGGGCATTTTTTAACATGATGCCGTAAGCCGTGTTATTGATGTCTTCTGAGGTACAAGCAAAGTGAACAAATTCTTTGACGGCATTTAATTCGCTGTTAACGGCAAATTTATTTTTGATGAAATATTCCACCGCCTTGACGTCATGATTGGTGGTGCGTTCGATATCTTTAATCGCCTGCGCATCTTCGACCGAGAAATCATTAATCATAGTGTTGATGAAGCTTTCAGCATCTGCGCTCAGCTTGGGGACCTCAGGGATCCCGGCATTGGCACCCAACAAATGTAACCAGCGCAGCTCAACTTCAACACGCGCTTTAAGTAAGCCATATTCACTGAAGAAAGGGCGCATGGCTTTGGTTTTGTCGGCATAGCGGCCATCGACCGGTGAAATCGCGGTCAGTGCGGTTAATTCCATGAAAACTCCGTAGAAAACAAGCTGAAATGTGCGCAAAATTATAGCAGAAGTCACCACCAAATCCGGATTTGATTCGGTGAAAAGCCTCAATGTGCGCTAAAATGCGTACACCAATCGATAATTAATGTGGAGCGAAATTGCGTGCTGCAAGAATACCAAAAACATGTAGATGAACGAGTTGCCGAAGGTTTGCCACCGCTGCCTTTAGATGCAGTCCAGGTTTCAGCCATTATCGAACAGCTGAAACAACCCAAATCGGCAGACACCGAAGCGTTACTGGAACTGTTGGTTCATCGGGTACCGCCGGGTGTTGATAAAGCAGCTTACGTTAAAGCCGGTTTTCTGACGGCAATTGCCAAGGGTGAAACCACTTGTGAATTTATCGATGCGATTCGTGCCACTGAATTATTAGGCACCATGATGGGTGGCTACAACATTGCACCGTTGATTGCATTGCTGGATAACGAAAAAACCGCACAGGCGGCTGAAACAGCACTGACCAAAACCGTTATGGTCTACGACGCATATCACGATCTCGTTGAAAAAGCCGAGCACAATCCACACGCTAAAAACGTTCTGCAATCCTGGGCGGATGCCGAGTGGTTTACCTCACGGCCGCAATTGCCTGAAGAAATTACCGTCACGGTTTTTAAAGTCCCCGGTGAAACCAATACCGATGACTTATCACCGGCTACTGAAGCCTGGAGCC